>JBFZBV010000220.1:0-3484 GCA_041308285.1 Planctomycetota bacterium
AGGTCGAACGCGAGGCGATTCGCAAGCTCATCGCCGGCGGCGTGAGGCCCGACGGCCGGAGCCTGACGGAGGTCAGGCCCATCGAAATCGCGGTGGGCTACCTGCCCCGGACGCACGGATCCGCAGTGTTCACGCGCGGCGAGACGCAGGCCCTCGTCCTGCTGACCCTCGGGACGATTGACGACGAGCAGAGGATCGAAGGGCTGCTGGACGAGTACAAGAAGAAGTTCATACTCCACTACAACTTCCCGCCGTTCAGCGTCGGCGAGGTGAGGCCCATCAGGGGACCGGGCAGGAGGGAAATCGGGCACGGTATGCTCGCGGAGAGGTCGCTGGCCCCGATGCTGCCGCCCTGGAAGGAGTTCCCGTACACCATCCGCCTCGAATCGGACATACTCGAGTCGAACGGGTCGAGTTCCATGGCCACCGTCTGCGGATCCACCATGGCCCTCATGGACGGGGGCGTCCCGATGAAGAGGCCGGTGGCGGGCATCGCCATGGGCCTCATACGCGAAGAAGGCCGGTACCAGGTGCTGACCGACATAATGGGCGCCGAGGACCACAACGGCGACATGGATTTCAAGGTCGCCGGAACGAGCCTCGGAGTCACAGGCCTGCAGATGGACATAAAGATCGACGGCGTGCCGCGCGAAGTCCTCGAGCGCGCCCTGGCCCAGGCCAAGGACGCCAGAATGCACGTGCTCGGCGAGATGCAGAAGGCGCTGGCCGGGCCGAGGTCCCACCTCTCGGCCTTCGCCCCCAAGCTCGTGTGCATGGTGGTCCCGACCGAAAAAATCGGCATGATAATCGGCCCGGGAGGCAAGAACATCAACCGCATACAGACCGACTACGAAGTCTCGATAGACATCGACGACGACGGCAGGCTCACCATATCGGGCATGGACCAGGACAAGGTCGACAAGGCGAAGGGGCAAATCGAGGGGACAATCGCCGAGCCCGAGGTCGGCAAGGTCTACACGGGGAAGGTGATGTCCATCAAGGATTTCGGCGCGTTCATCGAGTTCCTGCCCGGCCAGGAAGGCCTCTGCCACGTCTCCGAGATGGGCGAGGGATTCGTGCAGAGGGTCGAGGACGTCATGAAGGAAGGCGACATCGTCAGCGTCAGGCTCATCGGGTTCGACGACAGGGGCAAGACCAAGCTTTCCATGCGCGCCGCCAACGATCCGTCCTGGTCAGCCGACACGCAGAGGCCGCCGGCTCCAAGGAGGCCGAGGCGCGACTCGGAACGGCCCCGCGGCGGGCACGGCGACAGGCCTCCCCGCGGCCGCGGCGGCGACGAAGGCGGCCGCAGGAGCGGCCCCCCGCGCGGCGACAGGTTCGAATAGCATAAGCCCGGATTAGGCTCCTGGCTTTCGAATGGCGGGTACGGGATGAAACTCCGCTCCCGGTACCGGCTCGTTCTCGTGATTATGGCCTTCGCGCTGCCCACGGCCCTCCTCCCGGGGGTTCCGCTCCGCACGTGGCGGGAATCCGATACCCATGCCCTCGCTTTCACATGCCCTGGCCGCGCTGTATAATACCAATCCGTGCCGAGGGCCGCTCCGTTTGCGCGGCTCCGGCCAGCCGGTCGTGAGACGATTATGGACACCGTCGTCCTCGTGAAGCAGGTCCCGGACACCGCAGAGGTCAGCATAGACCCGAAGACCGGCACCCTGATCCGCGAGGGGGTCGAGAGCATCGTCAACCCCGAGGATCTCAACGCTGTCGAGGCCGCTCTGCGGCTCAGGTCGGATCACGGCGGAACGGTGACGGCCCTGACCATGGGGCCGCCCCAGGCGCGGGAGGCGCTCCTCGAGGTGCTCGCCATGGGCGCCGACAGGGCGGTGCTGCTCACGGACAAGGCGTTCGCCGGCGCGGACACGCTGGCGACGTCCTACACGCTCGGCAGGGCAATCGAGAAAATCGGCCGCTTCGACCTCGTCGTGTGCGGGAGGCAGGCAATCGACGGCGACACCGCGCAGATAGGCCCCCAGGTGGCCGAGTTCCTCGGAATCCCGCAGGTCACCTACGTCCAGGCCCTGGAGGTGCGCGACGGATTCTTAATCGCGAGGAGGGGGCTCGAGGACGGGTACGAGACCATCAAGACCCCCCTGCCGGCCCTCGTCACCGTCACCTCGGACCTGAACAGCCCGAGGCTGCCCACCGTGGAGGGGATCATGTCGGCCTGCGCGGGCCCGGAGGCCGTGGACGTTTGGAACGCGGCGGACATCGGCGCAATGGCGGACAGGACCGGAATCCGCGGGTCGCCGACCTGGGTCGCGAAGACCGAAACCCCCTCGAAGGCCAGGCGCTGCGTAATGGCCGGCGGAGGGGACGAGGAGAAGGCCAGGGCCGCTGCGGCGGAAATCAGGAAGAGGATTCTGGGGTGACGTGCGCCTGGACGGACGGTTTCCCGGCGCGGAGGCATGGAAGATGGCCGTCTGGATTGAAAGCGGCGATTGCACCGGCTGCAGGCTCTGCGTGAAGGCCTGCCCCTACGGGGCCGTCGAAGTCGAGGACGGCAAGGCGTCCCTCAACGACCGGTGCACGTCCTGCGGCGCCTGCATCGCGGCCTGCAGGCACTCATGCATCAGGACCGACGCATCCGCCGAGGCGCCCGACCTTTCCGCCTGGTCCGGCGTGCTCGTCTTCTGCGAGCAGAGGGACGGCGTCCTGAACCCGGCCGCGCTCGAGATGATGGGCGCGGGCGCCAGGCTCGCCGCCGCCTCAGGCCAGCCTCTCGAGGCGGTCATCGCCGGAAGCGGGGTCCGCCCCGCCGCGGAGACGATCTCGGACTACGGGCCGTCGGCCGTGCACGTCCTCGACCATCCCGGCCTCGCGGACTACAGGACCATGCCCTACGCCTCGGCCCTCGCCGACCTGATACAATCCAGGAAACCCGCCGTCGTCCTGTTCTGCGCGACCCACGTCGGCCGGGACCTGGCCCCGAGGATTTCCAGGAGGCTCGGAGTCGGCCTCACCGCCGACTGCACGGGCCTCGAAATCGAGGCCGGCACCGGGCATCTGAGGCAGACACGCCCCGCGTTCGGCGGGAACGTAATCGCCACGATACTATCGAGGACGACGAGGCCCCAGATGGCGACCGTAAGGCCCGGCGTGATGGAGCCCGCAACGAAGGCCGCGCGCGCCGCCTGCGAGATTAGGGCGGCCGAGCCCGTCCTCGGGCCGCGCGACCTGCTGGCCCTGGTCGTCGAGAAGGTCCGGACCCGCAGGGCCGGCAGGGACATCCGGGACGCCCGGGTCATAGTGGCCGGCGGCCGCGGAGTGGGGTCGGCCGAGGGATTCAGGGCCCTGGAGCGCCTGGCCTCGCTCCTGGGCGGCGAGGTGGCGGGATCGAGAATCGCCGTGGAGAAGGGCTGGATTCCGCAGCAGAACCAGGTGGGGCAGACCGGAAGGACCGTGAGGCCGGACGTGTACGTGGCATGCGGGATCTCGGGCGCGGTGCAGCACGCCGCAGGGATGC
>JBFZBV010000221.1:0-2790 GCA_041308285.1 Planctomycetota bacterium
GGAAGCGGCTCCCGGGGCCTGGCGGGGGGCGGCTGCTGCGCCTGCTCCGCGGCTGTGGCTTCCGTAGCGGATGCGGCGACCTTCCTCGTCTTCAACCCGGACTGGAGCTTCAGAATCCTTTCCCTTGCCGCGAGGAGGAACTTCCGCGCGTCGTTGTCGACGCACTTGCCTATCTCGAATGTGATTCGGACGACCTGCTGCTTGCCGTCCTTCATCCCCAGGATTTGCCTGAGGACGTCCTTGGCCTCTTCGATGTTCCTAATCATCAGGACGCCCCCGGCCGCCCACACGTCTGGGAAACGGCCCCGGCGCGGGCCTGGGTTTCGCCTCACGCCCGCGTCCGTGGGAGGCGGCTCTGAGCATGGCCCGGCATTCCACTATGCGTTCTTGACGATGCGGAGGATGTTGCCGCCTTTGGGGTGCGGGACGTGGGAAATGTCCGTCACCGCGCTTCTCACGGGCTCGAAAGCGGCCGAATCCAGGTCCACCTTCTTCCCGTGGTCGGCGAACCTGACCACCATCTGCCCGTCGACCGCCTCGATGAGGACCCCGTAGCTCATCCGGCCGTCGCCGTCGTACGCGATGCTCCTCAGGTTCCTGCATGTGGTCTCGACTGCCGTCCCAATCTCCTTGGCCTTGGCGTCCCCGAAACCCTTGAGCCTGGCGAGCGTGACGACGCAGCTCGCAAGGCCTTTTATGAATGCCTCGTCGCCGGTGAGGGTTACCTGCAGGGGTATTTCCCTGCGGCGGTCGCCGAACTCGACCTTCTGCGAGGGCGATGCGTGCAGGACCGTGAAGCACCTTGGGCACCTGTAGCTGCCTGCCCCCGGAATGCGGATGCCGATGCCGCACTCGGCGCACGCGGCTATCAGCGGGGCCGGGTAGGACGCAGCGGTCTTTTCCTCGGCCGCGGCGGGCCTTGCCTGGAGCACGGGCGCGGCTCTTTCCGGCTGTTCCGGCTCCCGCCTGGGTGCCGGCGCGGGCGCCGCGGGAGCGGCCGGAGCAGGCCTGGCGACAGGCTCCTCAGCCGCAATCGGCGCGACTTCCTCGATGGGCTCCGCTGCGGGAGTCATCGACTCCCTTATGAACTGCAGGGCTTCGCCGTCGGTCTTGAATATCTTGAAGAAGGCGTTGAGCCCGAGCATGTCGAAGACCACCTTGACCTTCGGGTGAATCTGCATGAGCGTTATGAGCCCGCCCTCGTTCTCGAGCCCGTCGGCGAGCTTGACCAGTGAGCCGAGGCCGGTGCTGTTCACATACCTGATTCCGGCCATGTCCAACAGGAAGCGGCGCACGCCGTTCTTCTTGAGCTTGTCCAGCTCGGTCTGGAATGTGATGACTGTGGACGCGTCGATGGCTCCGCTCAACGACACGCGCGCGGCGTTCTCTATGTCGGGGATGCGCACCACTTCGAAGGTCAAGTCGGCCACGGCCAGTCCCTTAAAAAGAGGGCACTGCGGCGGGAGCCGCAGGATCGTTCCAACGTCATGCACAGGTTGAAATTAAAATAATACTAATTTCGTGCATGCGGAGCGTCAAGCGGGTTTTTGTTTTTTTTGGTTCTAGGACCTCGGATGGGCGCGGTCGTAGACTTCACGGAGCCTCCGGGTCGTGACGTGCGTGTAGATTTGCGTGGTAGAGATGCTCTCGTGCCCCAGAAGCTCCTGGACCGCCCTGAGGTCCGCCCCGCGGTTCAGGAGGTGCGTGGCGAAGGAGTGCCTCATGGTGTGCGGGGACACCGACGGGGCCAGCCCGCACTGCGCGGCGCGCTTCTTGAGAATCCTGCCCACGCTCCTGGTGGAGATCCTGCGGCCGAACCGGTTCCTGAAGACGTAGCCTCCGTCGCCGGGCGGGCTCGCCTGCAGGTAGGCGTGGAGGGCGGCCAGGGCCTTGGATCCGAGCGGAGCCAGCCTCTCCTTGTCGCCTTTGCCCACCACCCGCGCCGACCCCGCATCGAAATCCAGGTCGCACTTCCTGAGGCCAGCGAGTTCCGCCGCCCTCAGGCCTCCCCCGTAGAGGACCTCCAGCATGGCCCTGTCCCTGAGCGCCTGCAGCGAATCCCCGGGGACCGACTCCAGGAGGGCCTTGCATGCGGCCTCCTCGAGGAACCTGGGAAGCGTCCTGCCCTTGCGTGGGCTTCTAATCCCCTCGGCCGGATTCACGGCGGCCGACGACCTGGCAATCAGGAACTTGTGGAAGCTCCTTATGGCCGAGATTTTCCTGCACGTCGACCTGAGCGAGACGCCGCAGGCCCTGAGGCGCTGCAGGAAGGCCCGTATCGCGAACCTGTCCGCGCTGCCGGCCTCGAGGCCCCTGGATTTGAGGAAGACGCAGTACTGCGTGAGATCGGTCTCGTATGCCCGGCGCGTATGAGGGGAAAGATTGCGCTCGAAGCGCATGAAGTCGCCGAACGCAGAAATCGCGTCTTCCATCCGCACGTCCCGGAAATGCGGTCTCCCCGCCTGCCGAAGAGCGTCGAATGCGTCCCAGCATTCCGCCCTTGTCCATATATCGGCATGAAAAGGCCCGGGCTTTACACCCGGGGGTGAAGAGTCCGGATTCTTCGGGCGGCGGGCGACCTGATTCTCCTGGATGTATCGTCGGTCGTTTTCACCGCGGGACCTGCTATCCCGTACTCGTGCTTTCATGCCGCGTGTTCGTTCAAGTCCACGTTTTCGTACGCGTACACGACTTGCATGGAACGAGAAGGCGCCGGAGAAGCTCGGATGAGCGAGGGGAAGTGGAAGAGGAAGAGGAAGGGTAAGGGGTAGTGAAGGATTGAATCCGGGG
>JBFZBV010000222.1:0-11541 GCA_041308285.1 Planctomycetota bacterium
GTCGGGGAGGACGTCGAGAACCTGCTGCTGAAGCTCCTCCAGAACGCCAACTTCGACATCGAGAAGGCCCAGCTCGGCATCATCTTCATCGACGAGATTGACAAAATCGGCAAGACGTCCCAGAACGTCTCGATTACCCGCGACGTCTCCGGGGAGGGCGTCCAGCAGGCCCTGCTCAAGATGCTCGAGGGTACCATAGCCAACGTCCCGCCCCAGGGCGGCCGGAAGCACCCCGAGCAGAGCTACATCCAAATCGACACGACCAAGATTCTGTTCATATGCGGCGGCACATTCACCGCGCTCGAGGACATCGTGGGCAGGAGGGTCGGCAAGAAGCTGATAGGATTCGACCGCGACGGGAGCCTGTCGGAAGTGGAGCGCAGGACGAATCTCCTGGCGCTCGCCGAGGTCGACGACATCATCCAGTTCGGGATGATACCCGAATTCGTGGGCAGGCTCCCGATTATCGCGACCTGCTCCATGCTGGACAAGTCCGACCTCGTGAGGATAATGCTCGAGCCCAAGAACGCCATCGTGAAACAGTACAGGAAGCTCTTCGAGATGGAAGGCGCCATGCTGGAAATCACGGGAGATGCGCTCCAGGAAATCGCGGAGATGGCCCTCGAGAAGAACACGGGCGCGCGGGGGCTGAGGGCAATCTTCGAGTCCTTCATGCTGGACGCCATGTACGCGCTCCCCGAACAGGGGGCCAAGTGCACATACGTGATAACCCCCGACGTCGTCAGGGGGCAGAAGCCGGCCGAGGCCGTGCGCCTCGAAGAGAGGAAGAGGGACATCGCTTAGCCGGGCCGAGACCCGGCACGAGGTTCGCCATGATTGCTCGGGCCTCCTTCGCCGCGGTCCTGCCCGCCCTTCTCGCCCTGGGCTGCGGCGACGAATACGTCTTCCGGAATCCCGAACTGGCTCCGGCCGCGCTCCAGGCCTCGCCGGCGCTCCTGCTCCCGGTCGGCGTGAGGGATCTGCCCGGGAATGGCCCGGACCTCGCCGCAGCAGCCGCGAAGGCCGCAGCAGCCGCCGCGGGGAAGTCCGCAATCGATGTCGGAGCCTCCTTGCCGTCGCTCGAGGCGGCGGGGCTCGCGGACGCCGCGTGGGAAGCCCTCGATGGGATGCTGCACGCGGCCGACGCGCACGGCCTCTACGACCTCTCGGCGGACGCCAGGCCCTGCGGGAAGGGGCTCGAGACGCTTCACGGGAAGATGGCGAAGGCGGCGGAGATTGCGGCGCGCAAGTTCGACCTGAGGTTCCCCCCCCGCTACGTCATCGTCCTGGGAATCCAGGGCAGGGGAAAGGGCGTTCTCGAGGGCACGCTCAGGTTCAGGGCGACGGCCGCGCTCTACGACCTGCAGAGCATGAGAACCCACACCCTGGCCCTGCTCGACGACGTCATGGCGGATGACCAGAAGGCCCTTCTCGGGGCGATGGAGGATACGCCGGCGGAGCTGATGGGCACGCTGCTGGCCGGGGCCGCCTCCGCCGCGGATTGACGCCGCGCCGGACCCGATCACGCGCCTGCGGGAGGCCCGATCTTCCAGGCCGCGACGGCGAGCCCCGCGCATGCGGCGAGGAGCAGCCCGATTCCGAGCGCGGCCAGCCTCTTCTCCGCGGCGGCTGCGGCGCGGATTGCCGCAATCCTCTCCTCGACCAGCCCGAGCGATTTCGCCGCGGGCTCCATCCCGGGCTTGAGCTCCAGAGCCTTCCTGAAGTGCGAGGCGGCGCCGGCGAAATCGTAGGCGTCCCTCTTCGCCTCGCCCGCGAAGTAGTGGGCCTCCGCCCTCTGTCCGGCGTCCCCTCCGTCCGAGAGGAGGAACTTCTCGAACGACGCGAGGGCCGAGCCGAAATCCTGCTTTCCCAGGTGCGTCTTGGCGATGTAGTAGAAGGCCTGGGATTCGGAGGGGTTCGCGTCGAGGACGGCCCTGTACTCCTCGAGCGCCCTGTCCGGGCTGCCCATCATCTCGTACATGCGCCCGCGGAAGAGGAGGGCGGCCGTGTTCCTCGAGTCGTCCAGGACGGCTATTTCAATCAGCTCGAGCGCCTTGGCGTACTCGCCCTTCGTCCACGCGTCATAGGCCTGGGCGTGCCTGCACATGGACATGCCGGACTTCGCGGCCTGGGCCATAATCTCCGTCCCCGCCGAGAGGTCGAGCGACTTCGAGTACGATGAGCAGGCCTCGTCGGTTCTCCCCAGCCCGTAGAGGGCGAGCCCCCTCAGGTGGTGGCCGGCCGGATTCGCGTAGTCCTCGGCTATAATCCGCTCCGCGACCGCGAGGGCCTTGTCGTAGGACCCCGCCTCGGCGAGGCGCCGGCCCTCGACGAGATCCTCGACCACCTTGGACATGCCCTGGGCGCAGACCGGCGGCGCGGCCGCCGCAGCGGCCGAAATCGCCAATGCGCAGACAAGGCATCGCAGAGCGCCCCGTTCCATGAACGCCTCCTTCCCGGACCTGCAACCCAGTCTACAGAGTCCCGGACCTTTTGCAACCTCCCCCGGCGCGCCGCAGGGGTGAAGAGTCCGGACTCTTCGGGCGGCGGGCGACCTGATTCTCCTGGATGTATCGTCGGTCGTTTTCGCCGCGGGACCTGCTGTCCCGCACTCGTGCTTTCATACAGCGTATTCGTTCCCGTCCACGTTTTCGTACACGTACACGACTTGCATGGAACGAGAAGGCGCCGGAGAAGCTCGGATGAGCGAGGGGAAGCGGAAAAGAAGAAAGGATGTGACCGATTCCCGTGATTCCGGCCTGACCGACTTCAGCGCGGCCACCATCTTGTGGACGACGATTCCGCGCGCGACTCTTCATCGCTGGGCGCGCCGCCGCGTTCCTTGATGGCGGCCCGCGGCCGTTGTATAATCCCCTCCCGTCCCTGTTCCCGGCGGGAATATGAAGATAGACGACGCCCTCATAGAATCCGTTCTGCGGCTCGCCCGGCTCGACCTCCCGCGGGGGGAATTCGAGAAATACAAGGCGCATCTCCAGCAGATTCTGGACTACGTCGAGGTGCTGGGCGAACTGGACCTCGAGGGCGTCGCCCCCATGTCCTGCGCCGCGAGCTCGCCCGCCGTCCTGAGGGCGGACGCCGAGGCGGAGTCCGCCGCCCGCGAGGACGTTTTGGCCAACGCGCCGGCGCGCGCCGGCGCCTTCTTCAAGGTCCCCAGGATACTGGACCAGACAGAGGGTTCGTGAGGTCCGGATGAGCGGCAGCCTGCTGACGGCCGTGAAAGCGGCGGAGCTCATATCGCGCGGCGATCTGAAGGCCGTGGACTACGTCTCCGGCTTCCTCGACGAGGCGCTCTCACGGGATTCCGGGATAGGGGCCTTCCTGACCATCGACCGCGAAGCGGCGCTGGAGGCGGCCGCCGAGACCGACAGGGCGGCCGCGCAGGGCAGGGCGCGCGGCAGGCTCTGCGGCGTCCCCGTGGCCGTGAAGGACAACATCTGCTGCAGGGGGCTGCCCGCCACGTGCGGATCGAGAATCCTGAAGGACTTCGTCCCGTTCTACGACGCCTGCGCCGTCCGGCGAATCCGGGACGAGGGCGGAATAGTGCTGGGCAAGACCAACATGGACGAGTTCGCGATGGGATCGTCCACCGAGAACTCCGCCCTCGGAGTCACGCGGAACCCCCGAGACCCCTCCCGGGTTCCCGGCGGGTCGTCCGGCGGGTCGGCCGCCGCCGTGGCCGCGGGCATGGCTCCGCTCGCCCTCGGCAGCGAGACGGGCGGATCCGTCCGGCAGCCGGCGTCGCTGTGCGGCCTGGTCGGCCTCAAGCCCACTTACGGCCGCGTGTCGCGGTACGGTCTGGTCGCCTACGCGTCCTCCCTGGACCAGATTGGCACTTTCTCGGCCTGCGTCGAGGACAACGCCCTGATTGCAGGCGTGATCTCGGGCCGGGACCCCATGGATTCGACGTCCTCGCCGGCCCCGGTCCCGGACTACATGTCGGGGCTCGAGGATTCCGTGGCGGGGATGAGGCTCGGCATCCCGCGCGAGTACGTCCCCGAGGGCCTCGACGCCGAGGTCCGGAGGAGCTTCGACCGCGCGGTGGAAGTGCTGGAGGGGCTTGGCGCGGAGACGGCGGAAGTCTCCCTGCCCCACACGAAATACGTGATATCGGCCTATTACGTCATCGCCACGGCCGAAGCGAGCTCGAACCTCGCCCGGTACGACGGGGTCCGCTACGGGCTGAGGCGCGAGGCATCCGACGTGGCTTCGATGCTGACCTCCACGCGGATGGACGGATTCGGGGCCGAAGTCAAGCGCAGGATTATCCTGGGCACCTTCGTGCTGAGTTCCGGCTACTACGACGCCTACTACACGAGGGCCCTGAAGGCCAGGGCGCTCATCCGCAGGGACTTCGAGGACTGCTTCGACCGGGACGGGTTCGACGCACTGCTGACCCCGACATCGCCGGTCGCCGCTTTCCGTTTCGGCGAAAAGGCGGACGACCCCCTGGAGATGTACCTGTGCGACGTGTTCACGGCCGCCGTGAACCTCGCCGGGATCACGGCGCTTTCCGTGCCCTCCTTCCCGGCGGGCGGGTCCGGGGGCCTGCCGCTCGGACTGCAGGTAATCGGCGGCGCCTTCCGGGAGCCCGAGGTCCTCAGGATTGGCAGAGCCTTCGAAAAGGCCATGGGGGGCCGTGCATGAGCGGCTGGGAGATGGTCGTCGGCGTGGAAGTCCACGTGCAGCTCAAGACGAGGACGAAGATGTTCTGCGCCTGCGCGAACCGGTTCGGCGCGCCTCCGAACTCCCTCGTCTGCCCGATCTGCTCCGGTATGCCCGGATCGCTCCCCTCCGTGAACATGAGGGCCGTGGAGCTCGGCATCGCCGCCGGCCTTGCCCTGGGATGCGCAATCGCGGAGAAGACAAGTTTCGACAGGAAGAACTACTTCTACCCGGACATGCCGAAGGGCTATCAAATCACGCAGTACGACAGGCCGCTGGCGAGCCGGGGCAGGTTCAGGTTCCCCCTCGAGGGAGGCTTCATGGAGGCGGGAATCACCAGGGCCCACCTCGAGGAGGACTCGGGCAAGAACGTGCACGACGCCGCGGCCCGGGGAAGCTTCGTCGACCTGAACCGCGCCGGGGTCCCGCTCGTCGAAATCGTCACGGATCCCGATTTCCGCACTCCCGGGCAGGTCTCGGCGTACCTCGCGGCCCTGAAGCAGCTGCTGCAGTACATCGGGGTCTCGGACTGCAACATGGAGCAGGGGTCGCTCCGCTGCGAGCCGAACGTCTCGATAAGGAGGGCCGGCGAAAAGGCTCTCGGGACAAAGACCGAAATCAAGAACGTGAACTCCTTCAAATCGGTCGAAAAGGCCCTTCGCTGCGAGTTCGAAAGGCAGCGCCGCATCCTCGAGTCCGGCGGCCGCGTAATCCAGGAGACCCTGCTCTGGAACGACGCCGAATCCGCGACCGAGCCGATGCGCGGCAAGGAGGAAGCCCGCGACTACCGCTATTTCCCGGAGCCTGACCTGCCTCCGCTCGAAATCCCCGGGGAATGGGTCGAGCGGACCCTGGCGTCGATGCCCGAAAGGCCCGAGGCGCGGAGGGCCCGTTTAATCCGGTCCTTCGGGCTCAAGGAGTACGACGCCGCCCTGCTGACCGCCTCGCGCGAGTTCGCAGACTTCTTCGAGTCCTGCGCCGCGCTGTTCGGGAACGTCCGCAGGCTGAGCAGCCTCTTCATGGTGGACCTGCTGGCCGTCCTCGACGAGGAGAAGACGTCCCTCGCCGGGTCCAGGCTCAACCCCGCGGCCGTGGCGGGCCTCCTGTCCCTCGAGGAGGAGGGGGAAATCAACAAGAACCAGGTCAAGGAAATCCTCGCGGAGCTCGTTCGAGCCGGGGGCGACCCGGCGGAAATCGCGCGCCGCAGGGGCATGGCGCAGGTCCGCGACCAAGGCGAAATCGGATCGGTCGTGGCCAGGATTGTGGCCGAGAATCCCGAGTCGGTCGCGGACTACCGCGAATTCAGGGAGAATATGGCCGTCGGATTGCTGATTGGGCGCATAATCAGGGCCATGGGCGGCGGCGCGAACCCGCAGGCCGCCCGGGCCCTGCTCGAGAAGGAACTCAAGTCCAGGACGTGAAAGGCGCGCGCCGCTCGGGGCGCGGGCCCGGAGGGGGAAAACGCATGGGTATCCAGGCATCTGAAGCCGCGAAGGCGGCCGGCCCCGCCGCACGGGAATCGCGCGGCTCCTTCCGGGCGGCCGCCGCGTTCCTCGCCGCGGCCTTCCTGGCCGCAGCGCCCGCGCTCGCAGGCTGCGGCCCCTCCGACGCCGGCGCCGCACGGGACGGGCTCGCGGACCTTTCAGCCGAAATCAGGGAGCTCGAGCTCGACTCGCTCACAGCGAAGGTGGACCCGGCCAAGCTGAATCTCGCGAGAAAGATGGCCAGCCCCGAGAGGTCCATATCGGACATCCACGAGAAGTTCGAGCGGTCGCTCGACGCGTTCGAGCAATGGAACCGGGAGATAGAGGACGAGACCGCGGACCTGAAACGGGTTATCGAGACGATGAAGAGGATTGACTGCGGGCCGTGCCCTTCCGTTGCGGAGGCCTGGCGGAGGTTCTGGGCCGTGACGGGCGAAATCGACCGCGTGCAGGGGCTCGAGTGGAGGTTCAGATGAAGCTGGCTGCTGCGGCTTTCGTCCTTGCGGCGGCGCTGGCCGCCGCCTCCGTCCTTGCCGACCGGCGGGAGTCGGAGGCCGGCCTGGTCTCGAAGGCCGCCCTGGCGGGGCAGATGCGCGCGAAGCTGATTCGCAAGGCCTCGGAAAGCAGGGTCGAGGAGGAGAAATGCGCGCGCGAGCTAGACTCCGTCATCGCGAGGTTCGACGTGCTTTCCAGGGGGCTGGGCCGGGTGGAGCGCGAATTCGACCTCATAGCGGACTTCGCGTCGGTCTCGTCGGCCGAATCCGAGCTGGCCGCGGAGATAGCCAGGATGAAGGCCAGGATGGACGAGATGAAGACGGGCTTCAACTCGGCCTGTGTCGAGGCTGCGCGAGCCGAGGAGCTCCTCGCCGCCTCGAACGGCTCCGACCGGGGACAGGCATCCGCGAGGCTCGCGCAGGCGCGCCGCAAGACCGAACTAATCCAGTCGCAAATCGCCCAGGCCGAGAATGACGCCGCGCACGCCTCCCGCGTGCTCTCGGAGCGGTAGATCGGCTCCGCCTCACCACCTCCTGCCGAGCGGCTCCCCGGGCACGGCGGGCCTCTCGACGGACCTCACGTCGAGCGTCGAAGCGCCGAGCCTGTCTTCCATGACGCCGGACGCGACGTAGGGGCCCGGCCCGTCCATCGAAACGCGAATCTTCGAGGCGGCCGCAGGGAAGACCGTGCATTCGACGAGCCCGGTCTCGTCCTCGAGCGTCACGAAGCTCATTGTCTCGTTGTTCCTTGTGCGCGCCCTCCGCCCCGCCGAGACGATTCCGCATACCCGCACCGGCGATCCCGCGAACGCGGGCGCGTCCCGGGCGGCGACGCAGCCCCCCAGCGAAGGCCTCAGAACCCCCACGGGATGCGCGCTCACGAACAGCCCCAGCACTTCGTACTCCCTCCTCGCGAGCTCCCACGGCGCGAACTCGGGCAGGCCCGCCGCGGCTTCGGCAGGAACAGCCTCGCCCCGGAACAGCCCGTCCCCCGCCCGCCCGGCGGCGCCCGGGCCGCACCGGAGGGCGAGCATCAGGTCGGGCCTGCTGAGACCCGCGAAGGAGAATGCGCCGGCCGCGACGAGCGCCTCGAGCTCTGGCGCGGACGCCGGCACCCTCGACTGGAAATCCGAGAGCGACGAGAAGGGCCTTCCCGCCCTCTCCGCCGCCAGGGCGGAAAACGTCGGCCTGCGCAGCCCCCTGACCCTGGACAGCCCCACCCTCAGGGGGCCCGAGGCGAGCGTCCCGGCCGGCGGCTCCCCCTCCGCAGGCTCGACCGTGAAGCCCCATTCGGAGCGGTTCACGCATGGGGGCAGGATCCCGACGCCCATGCGCCTCGCCTCCTCGAGGTGCACCCGCTTCGGGTACATCCCGGCGTGGTTGTTCATGAGGGACGAGAAGAAGGCCGCGGGGCAGCGCGCCTTGAGGTACGCGCTCTGGAACGCGAGCACTCCGTACCCGGCTGCGTGCGCCCTGCAGAAGGAGTAGGCCGCGAAGCGCGCCATGTGCTCCCACACCGCCGCCGCAGCCCCGGCCGACTGCCCGTTCGCCGCGGCGGCCGCCATGAACTCCTTCTCCGCCTCCTCGAGGCGCCCGCCGCCCTTCTTTATCTTCCTGCGCAGCGCGTCCGCATCCGCGTTCGACATGCCGCCCACCGCCGCGGCCGCGGCAATCACGTCCTCCTCGTACAGCAGAATCCCGTGCCTGGATTCCAGCACCGGCGCGAGAAACGGGTGGATGTGCTCGACGTGCTCGACGCCCCGCGACCTCCGGACGTACTTCTCCTTCATCCCGGCCGCCGCCGGACCGGGCCTCACGAGCGAGAGCGCGTCTATCACCCCGTCGCAGCCGGTCGCCCCAATCTGCCTGAGCAGGTTGCGCATGGCCGGCGACTCTATCTGGAAGCACCCCAGCGTGCGGCCCTGCCCGATTAGCGCGGAAGCCGCTTCGTCGGACTCCGGCAGGTCCTCCACGCGCTTCACAGGGAACCCCATGCCGCGCGCCGTCCCCAGCGCGTGCCTTATGGTCGTGAGCGCCCGGTTGCCCAGGAGATCGAACTTCACCAGCCCCACGGCCTCAATCGCCCGCATCTCGAACTGCGTCACCACAATCCCCTTCGCCGACCTCTCGAGCGGAACGTAGCAGTCCAGGGGCCTGTCGCCTATGACCACGCCGCCGGAGTGTATGCCGAGGTGCCTCGGGAACCCCTCAATCGTCCCAGCATGCTCGACGATGCTCCTCATAGGCTCCGCAGCCAGGTCGACCGAACGCATGCGCGGGCCGTCGAGCGCATCGGCGAGCGAGGCCGCCGAATGCGGTATGAGCCTGGAAATCCGGTCGACCTCCTCGGGCGGCACGCCGAAGGCCCGGGCGGCCTCGCGGAAAGCGGACCGCGGCCTCAGCGCGTTGTGCGTGCAAATCATGGCCACCCGGCCGCGGCCGAATCTGCGGTACGCGAAGTCTATGACCTCGTCCCGCCCCAGCCAGCAGAGATCCACGTCGAGATCGGGCAGGTCCTTGCGCTTCTCATGCAGGAACCTCTCGAAGCAGAGGCCGAACCTGAGGGGGTCGACGTTGGTCACGCCGAGCGAGTAGGCGACAATCGAGCTGGCGCCGGACCCGCGGCCGACCACCGGGATCGACATCTCCCGCGCGTATCCGACGATTTCGGCCACAGTGAGGAAGTACGAGGGGAAGCCGAGCTTCTCTATCACCCCGAGCTCGCGCTCCAGCCTCTCCCGCGGGGGCCCGGAAACGCCGCCGTAGCGCCTGGCAAGGCCTTCGAGGCAGAGCCTCCTGAGCCTGACCGCCGCCGGCTCGCCGCCGCTCCCGGAGAAGTCCGGGAATATGGGCGATCCCGAGGGGACGTCGGGCACGCACTGCTCCGCGACGCGCAGAGTGTTCTCCAGGGCTTCCGGCGCGTCCGCGAAAAGGGCCGCCATCTCGGATGGGCTGCGGAGCCGCGCCTGCGATCCCGCCTCGGCGAAGGCGCCGCGGTCCGCTCTGAGTGCCCGCGCGCCCGCCGCCGCGAGCGTGACGTGCACGCCGTGCCTCGAGGAATCGTGGAAGGCCGCCGGCGAGACCGCGACGACTCCTGCGCCCAGGCGGGCCGCGGCTTCGAACAGCGAGCGCTGGACCGCCTGCGGCATGCCGGGCCTCTCGACTGCGGCCCAGGCGAAACCCGGCCCGAGCGCGCGCGCCGCGGTCTCCAGCACGTCCCGGAAGGGCGCGAGCACGTGCACTCCCGAGCAGAGGCCGAGAGCGTCCGCGAACGAGAACGCACCGCCGTCGAGCATCCTGCGGGTTATGGTCCTGCAGAGGGACTCGTAGCCGGGTCTTCCGCAGGCCAGCATCACGGCCCGCCTCGCCCCGGCTCCCTCCCCCCATGCGAGTTCGGATCCCACCACCGGTCTCAGGCCCAGGGACCTCGCCTCGGCCAGGAACCGGACCATTCCGTAGAGGTTGTTCCTGTCGGTGACCGCAAGGGAATCGTAGCCCATGGACGAGGCCGCATCGGCGATTTCCCGCAGGCTCGACGCGCCGAACATCAGCGAGTAGTTGCTGTACACGCACAACGGGACGCAGCAGGGGCGGCGGTCCTGCCGCGGGCCGCGTCCCGCACGTATGCGCCGCTCTACTTCTTCTCCTGCCATACGACGGGCACTCCGCCCTGCGGATCGGCGCAAACCGTGAAGCACCACATGTCCCCGACTCCGGTCCTGTACTTCAGGATCTCCCCCCGCGTCCCTGCCTCTGGAAGCTCTCTCGTCCAGTCGCAGACCCGGGTGAATTATACCTTAATAAATACTAATGTCAAGCGATTAATGCTAATAATTACCGACAAATGAGCAGGAGAATGTTCGGGTGGGGTGCGGAAGCATCTACAAGGGCTTGTTGGCCGAGTCGACCTTGATGATTAGCGGTTTCGGGATCTCGTCATTTTCATCGATGTAGCGGTAAGCTGCGACAATCACCAGATCTCCTGCGTAGGAAAGCCTGGCTGCTGCGCCGTTGATGCAGATTTCTCCGGACCCTTGCCTGCCGCGTATGGCGTAGGTCTTGAATCTCGCGCCGGTGGAGATGTCGTAGACTTCGACCGCCTCGAATTCCCTGATTCCCACGAGGCGCATCAGGGATTCGTCGATGGTGATGCTTCCCTCGTAGTCCAGGTTCGTGCTGGTCACCGTGGCTCTATGAATCTTCGCTTTCAGGACTTCAATCATCTCTGCGTCGGCTGAAAGGCACTGAGTAAAGGCCGCAACCTGCACACGCCATGCGCGGCCGGACAGATTATGAATATACTAATCGCCCAGGAAAATAAAGGCAAAAAAATACCTCTCGGGGAGCTTATGAGGGTTTGAATGGAAGGCCTGTCGCACGGAGGCGCCCCGAGAGGAAGCATTTTTTTTAGGGATTCACGAATTGTTAATTATTCTGTTTATTCCTCAGAAAACCACGTGCTAAATTTGTATATACAAATATTGTACCTGATGCAACGAAAAAATCAAACAATCAATCTTTTTTCTTAATATTTTTATTTGTTTATACCATAAAGAATTACATGGTTTCAATTCATCGACGCACTTCGATCCGATAAGCATCAGCAAAGAGGTGTTAATGATAGGATTGATGCCCTTAACATTCTATGTTAAGGGTTTTACCGACACTTAACAAATTAATAGCAGCGGCCATGGCGGTCAGATTGGTTTCCCGATGACTTTTTTCACTCGCGCAAGCCCCTTGTCCATGAAGCTCTTGGATTTGCCCTCGAGGTTCAATCTCAGCATCGGCTCGGTGTTGGATTTCCTCACGTTGAACCACCAGTCGGGGTAGCGCACGGTGATGCCGTCCAGCGAGTCCTGGGCGCCGTCCTTGAACTC
>JBFZBV010000223.1:0-2542 GCA_041308285.1 Planctomycetota bacterium
GCATTCCCCTTCCTTTGGCAGGAACTCGCGGGCGAAAGTCGTCTTCCCGGCGCCGTTCGGCCCTGCGATTATCACTATCTTCGCTTTCTTGTCCATTTCAGGAGTCCGGATGCAAGCCCCAAGAGCAGACTGTCGTTTTTCTACCATGTAAGGCGGCGCACCGCAAGTTTCCTGCCTACCTTGTCTGCGTTTGGATTCGAAGAACGGAAGTCCGATCCCGAGCACAACTCGCAACTCTGAACCTGCCTGGGTCTTCGGCCTTCAGTCTTCAGCCTTCAGCCTGAGGTCTGAAGCCTGGAGCCTCGAGAAGCTGCATGCATGCTACTCCGCATACATCTTAACACCGCCGATTTCAGCGGTTCCCGGGCGGCTCGCGGCAGGACTGCACGATGCTAATCATGATGGCAAAGCAACTTATGTCATCGTCCAGCAGGTCACCCGGCTCCGGCGCGGCCCTCCGCCTCCAGACTGGCGAGAACCCTGGGCTTGCGAGGAAATCATGGGCGAAACGCAAGTCGCTCAGCGCTCGACCTGGAACTCGTGGTCGTGGAAGTAGGACCAGATGCGGCGCTGGGTGCCGTCCTCGTTGGTCTTGCTGTCAACGTCGTCAACCCCGGGCGTGAACCAGGGCGACCAATTGCCGCTGAACCACTTAATCCGGTACCTTCGGATCTCGGGATGCAACCACGTCTCGAGGCGGAGCTTCGGCCAGTACCCGTCTCCCGTCGGTTTGTAGACCACGAGGTCGTCCACCACCTCCCCGGTGGTTTCGAACTCCTTGCGCTTCGGCAGCTTAGCGGGATCGAAGGGCGCATTGATTCCGGCGAGCCGGTCCCGCTCGGCTTTGAGCGCCTCGTTCTGCGCCTTAAGCTTCCGGTTCTCCTCTCTGGCCCGGTCAAGAGAGGCCTCCAGCTCGGCCAGGCGCTTCTCGAGTTCGGCCAGTCTCGCGGCAAAGCTCGGGGAGTCATTATCGGCCGGGCGGCGGTCGGCGGCCCAGGCAGCGTTCTTCCCGGCTTCGTCTTCGACGTAAGACGGCCTGGGCGGCCGGTCAGGGAGGCTCGTCCCCTGCGCAGGGGCGGCAGGTTCGGGGACCGTTTGAACCTCCGACGTCTTGGCGCCCTCCCCGGATTGCTGAGAAGAGCCGGTCCCATCCACTATGATCGGCGCCTGTGGATCGCCTCTTGTGAACGACAGGACCAGGACTGCGACAGCGACCAGACCAACTACGGCCAGAATCGGAAGCAAGCGTGAAGACATGGAAAAGACCTCCATGCCGGGCGCGGTCGGCCCGGGTTTTCATCGTCACAAGGCCCGTATAGTCTACATGTATGGTACTTCGCATCCAAGACTTACATCAATCCCGTTCTTGGCGTCCATCCTGCGGCGGGAGGTCGAGCCTGTTTAGTCACTTCGTCAAAGTATTATTGTAGAAATTGAAAGGACATCCCGCTTTTCACGCGCGCAGCGCGTGTCATAACCCGGACGAGCCCTGCTTATTTGGTTCCGGCTCGTCCGGGTTATGGGACAGAATCTCGTACCGCACGTTCTCGCTCAGGACTCTGAAGCAGGGGGAGGAGTCGGCGGAGCTGCTCGGCAGGGAAACCCTGCTGATTCAGGGGGTCGAGACGGCGGTCTCCCGCGTGTCGCTCCGCCCCCCGGAAGAAGTGCAGGAGCACACTGTGCGGTTCGATCCCATGGGCCGGTGGCTGTCCGCATCCTACCTGGGCGACGTGGAATCGCGCCTCGAGCCGGAGGAGGCAGCCCGGAAGATCACGGTATGCCACGACCTTTTCACCCGCGGAGTCGTGCAGCTCGACAAGCCCATGGGCGTCCACCCGAAGGACATTGCAGGCCTCGTGCTGGAGGTCCCGGCCGACAGCGCGAAAGCCATTCCTCGGGCGCCGGGGCAGATAATCAGCATGGAGGGGGAAAAGGCGTTCCTGCGCCTCGGCGCGGAGGCAGAAGGCGCGGTGGCGGCAACAGGACAATCTGGGAGCAGAACGCCTGTCCCGATCCTCATTTTCCGCCTTCCTCACGGGCAGGGAGGAAGAAATCCATGACTGCCTTGCAGACTTCCGCAGGCTTTTCAATCTGCGGCATGTGGCCGCATCCGTCGATTATCAGCGACCTGTAGGCCGGATACGTCTTGCCCGAGGCGTCGATGTCCTTCACCTGCTCTGCCGGGAACCAGGGGTCCTGATCTCCCCACAGGACCAGGAGCGGCACGCAGAACTCGCCCGACGCGTCGGACCTCATGGGCTTGATAGTCCTCGTGAAGAAGAACTTGGTCAGGGCCTGTTCCGGCGGGAATTTGAACTGCTGCCAGACCGAGAACAAGGCCAGTCTTCCTTCGGGCGTGCGGAACTGGCGCACGAGGCGTTCGTCGAGGGCCGGCGTCGCTAAGCCGTCGTCGGACAGCGCCTCCAGGAGCGCCGCATGGACCGTCGTCCGCGTCTTGCCCTCGTCCCATTTGCCGCTGAAAATCTTCGCGCACGACGTCAGGGCTGATCCGGTTATGCGGAAGGCCTCCGTCGTCTTCGAT
>JBFZBV010000224.1:0-3519 GCA_041308285.1 Planctomycetota bacterium
CGGGGACGGCTTCGTTCTCAACCTTGAGAAGGATTATCTGGATCACTACGAGCTCCTCGGCCATCTCCGGCTTGCGCTGGTGTGGGCGAGGCTGAGGCTCTTCGTCGCTGCGACTGCAGGGCTGGTGCAGTTCTTCGACGATGTCATGCACGACTACTCGTATTATTCCTTCGTCGCAGGTGCCAGTCTCAAGGTGGCCAGGAAAATCGACGCCGAGGCGGTGGGAGGCTACGCGATTCAGGTCGTCCAGGGCGTCGGCAGGGCTCACAAGCTCTCTGACGACTCGGAGTTTTCCGGTTTCGTGGGTTCGCTGAGCCTCCGCTACCTTTTCTCCGAGAAGCTCAGGTGCTCGCTGACTTTCGTGTCCGCCCTGCAGTTCTCCGGAAGCTCGAACTACCAGATCTACGACAGCCTTTCCGCCTCGATTACGCATCAGCTTTTCACGAGGTTCTCCTGGACCCTTGAGGGGGGAGTGGACTACATAGATCCCTCGGACAATTACGACTACACGATATACCACGGGTCCCTCTCGGCGGACTTCAGGCTCTTCAAATGGACCGGCCTCGGCTTCAAGCTGGAGGTCAGAAACCGTACTACGCACGTACGCGATTCCAACTACACCGAATTCACGGGCTCCCTTGTCCTGACCATCTTCATGTAGGCTCTCGGCGAGGGGGGAATGACAAGCTCCGACCCAGGCAATTCCGGCAGGAACAGGCAGAAGGGCCGCCTCACGATGCCTGCCGTCGTAGCCGGCCTTTGGGTCGTGCTCGCCGCAGTCGTAATCGTCCTGCACCTGAACGGATCGTTCACGAACCTCGACAACCTGATGTACGACAGCTGCTTCCATACCCGGAACGCGCTGTGCACGGGGAAAATCAAAGCCTGGAAACAGGCGGCGGATGAGTCCATCGCGATTGTCACCGTCGACGACCTGAGCCTTGATCTGCTGGGAATCGAGAAATCGCCTACAAGGGGGCAGTGGGCGGATCTGGTGTCAAGGCTCGGCCCCGACCTCGATTCGGGGAACCCGGGCGCGGCGGTGCTGGCCTTCGACTACTACCTGCCGAGGAACGAGTACCCGCCCAAGGACCTCGAATACGTGAACCGGAACCTCGTCCGGAACGCCGACCTCCTGCTTCAGAATCTCTCCAGCCTCTCGTTCGGCGAACCCAGGCCCGAATCAGCCGCGGATTTCGCATGGGACGACGGGGGGTTCCTCGCGGAACTGGACCTGGTATCAGCCGAGCACCAGGAATTCCTCGAGTCCAACCCCGACCCCAGGTTCAAGGCCGCCTTCGGCCTGATTAAGGAGAGGGAAAGGGAAATCGCCCGCAATCTGTCGGAGGACGCCGGGAATCTCAGGAACGCCCTCAAGTCGCTGGACCCCAGGCTCGTCGAAGCTCTGGAAGGCACCGGCGAGGGCTTCGTCAACCGGTTGAGGATGCTGTACGGCACCATAGTGAACTCCCTCCTCGTTTCGGACCTGAGCCTCGCTTCGTCCATGCTGTCGGCCAGCAACGTCGTCCTAGCGAAGTTCATAGACGAAGGGGGCGTGGAGCGGGAGTCCGACCAGCTCTTCTGCGCATCGGCGGTGGGCCAGGGGCTCATCAACGCCGTCAAGGACCCGGACGGCAAATTCAGGAGCATTCCGTTCGTCAGATGGAAATTGGCCGGCGCCGAGGAGTTCGAGGCTGAGTTCGCCCTCTCCGTCATGGCGGTGATTCGCTCCGAGAACCTGAAGCAGGAAGACATCGTCAGGGGCGACGGGGGCTACAGATTCGGGAAGCACAATCTTCCGCCCTCCATGAAGCTCCACATCAACTACATCGGGGGCCCGCGGACCTTCAGGTACATTCCTCTGTACAGGGTGCTGCACGACCAAATCAAGCCGGAGGCCATGAAGAGGAGGCAGGCGCAGGGTTTCAAGATTGAGGCCCCGCTCGGCAGGGCGGAGATAGACGGGAAAATCATCCTGATAGGCGACACGTCGAAATCGGGCCAGGACATGGTCCCCACGCCGTTCGCGGGATTCGCGTCGGGGCTGCTGGAGAAGTACGCCGATACCGGGCTCACCGTCTCCGGGGGGGACCTGCTTGAGACGCCCGGCGTGGAGTGCCACGCCAATGCCGTATTCTCGATAATCAACAACACGTTCATCACGCCCCTCGGGGACCTCGAGATCGTGGCGCTGGTGGCCGTCTTCGCGTGCCTGAGCCTCGTCTTCTACCTGCCGAAGGCGACCTTCGCGCTGGCGCTCCCGGCCTTCGTCCTGCTCATGTTCGGGCTTCTTGCCGTGATTTTCCTGCTCTTCTCGGACGTCTGCATCTGGTGCCGGCCTGCCGCGCTGCTCGCCGTAGTCTCGGCGAACTTCATAGCAGGGCTGGCCTACCAGGGCGTGGTGAGCCAGATGAAGAAGAAGGCCATCACGAGCATCTTCGGCAAGTACGTTTCGGACAATCTCGTCAAGAAGATGGTCAGCGGGAATCTCGAGATCGAACTCAAGGGGCGTACCCGCGAAGTCACGGTCCTCTTCTCGGACATCCGGGGGTTCACGAAGATATCAGAGGGCCTGGAGCCGGAGATGGTGGGCACGTTACTGCGCGTCTACTTCTCGAGGATGATAAAGACCATCTTCAGGAACGAGGGGACCCTCAACAAGCTCATGGGAGACGCAATCATGGCGTTCTTCGGTGATCCGGAGGAACAGCCGGACCATCCAATCAAGGCGGCCTCCGCGGCGCTCGACATGCTCTCGGAGCTTGCGATTTTGAAGAGGGAGAGCGACATCCCGGTGCTCAAGGACTTCGCAATCGGCATCGGGCTGAACACGGGCATGGTGACGGTCGGCAACCTTGGCTCGGATGAATTCGTGGACTACACGGTGATAGGCGACAACGTGAACCTCGGATCGAGGCTGGAGGGCCTGAACAAGGAATACGGCAGCACGGTGCTGATTTCCGAGTTCACGCAGGCCAGGATAAAGGACGCGTTCGAAACCAGGGCGCTCGGCAAGGTGCGCGTCGTTGGGAAGACCAAGCCCGTGGCCATTTACGAGCTGCTTTCGAAGAAGGGCGCCCTCGACCCGGTGGTCGCGAGGGCGAGGGAGAGGTTCGCGGAAGCCCTGAATCTATGGCACCTCGCCAGGTTCCCCGAGGCCAGGGCGGCTTTCGAGGACGTGCTGTCGATTAGGGCGGATGACGGGCCGGCGAAGGCGTTCATCGCTCGCTGCGACGCGATGATTGAGAAACCCCCCGAGGAGGTTTGGGATGGAGTATTCGTTCCGACACACAAGTAGGGCCGCTGTGCTGGCCGCCGCGCTCTTTGCCGCCGCCGCCGCCGCCGAATGCAGAGCCGCCGAACTGCTCGACGAGTCCTTCTTCAGAGTCCAGGTCGACGGCAAGGACTGCGGCCGGCTGATGTGCATCGTCGTGAGGATGGCCAGGGGCGCCGAAGTCATGATCCACACGCACCGCCAGGTGGAATGCACGTTCATGGTCGGAGGGAAAGCCGTCGGCC
>JBFZBV010000225.1:0-9666 GCA_041308285.1 Planctomycetota bacterium
TTCCGATCTCCTGAAGATGCTGTTCGGCGGCGAAGGCGTGTTCATGACGAAGCTCACGGGACCGGGCAAAGTCCTGGTCCAGTCGCTCAAGCGTGTGTTTCAGACCAAGGGGACCAGGGGAGAGACGTGAGCCTGCCCCTAGACATACTCGACAACCTGCGCGGCTTCTCGAAAGCCATGTATTCCACCTGGTTCTACTACGCCCCCGCCGGGATTATGTTCGATTCGGGCGAAGGAGCCGCCACCCGCCTCGCGAACACCGTCTTCGGGGTGAAATCCGTCTTCCTGAGCCACGGCCACCACGACCATATCGGCGGCCTGCCCGGAATCGTGCTGGCGCGCAACTCGGCCATGGGCGAGAAGACCCTGCCGCTCGAAATCCACCATCCCCAGGGCGACTCCTACGTGCAGCTCCAGAGGGAATACATCCTGCACCTCTCGCGCGGCCTCGAATACGACCTGACCTGGAAGAGCATGTCGCCCGGCGAATCCGTCGACCTGAAGGCCGCCTCCGGCAAGTGGAGAATCGTGTCGTTCAAAACGAAGCACGTGAAGAACCAGACCACGCTCGGCTACAAGCTCGTGGAGACTCGCAAGCGGCTCAAACCCGAATTCAAGGGCATGGGGGAAGCCGACATCGCCGCGGCCGCCGCGAGGCTCGGCAGGGACGCCGTATCCGAGACCTACGACCACGTCCTGCTCGCCTACGGCGGCGATTCCATGGCCCTGGACCCCGCGGACGTGGCCGGCGCCGAGCTTCTGCTCCACGACGCGACGTTCATCGGGAATGCCGACCGGGAATTCGATATACACGCGACCATGGAGGAGGCCTTGCGGGTCTCGGCGGAGGCCGGGGTCAGGATCGCGGGACTCATGCACATCTCCTCCCGGTACAACGCCAGGGAAATCGAGGAGAAGGCCCGCGAGGCTGCCGCACCGTACGCCGGATCCATGAAGGTCGCGGTGTTCCACAATTCGAAGGTGATTCTGGTCTAGGCGAATTTACCGGTGAGTTCCTGTCGCGATATATTTTCAGGGGATTATCGATGAATTCCCTTCGATTCTCATCAGGAATGAATTTTGATTTGGCGGGAAGTATTTGAATCCCATCGCATCCCTATGGACGCTGGCCCGTATTGTCTTCGCGGATTCGGCGACAGCCCGGACCGATCCGGATTCGTCCTCTCCCCGCATTCACGCGGAATTCGGGCCTTGACAGAGAGCGCCGGGCCCGCTAGACTTATGCTAATACAAGGTTCAAACTTGGGTTAGCATGGCTCGCGATTCGAGGGTGCCGCCATGGGAAAGCTGGTGCGCCGCTCCATCCAACGGCTAGCTGTCGAACTGTCACACCGCTACCCCGTGGTCACGATTACCGGCCCAAGGCAGTCGGGCAAGACCACGCTCGCGAGAATGGCCTTTCCACGTCTCCCATATGCGAATCTGGAGGACCCGGAAATCCGATCCTTCTCCTCCGACGATCCCAAGGGATTCCTCTCCCGGTATCCGAAAGGGGCGGTAATCGACGAGTTCCAGAACGTGCCGGCCCTCGCTTCCCACATCCAGGTAATGACGGACGATCCGGCCTTCGGCGGGAGGTTCATCCTGACCGGGAGCAGGAACCTCGCGGTCCGCCATACGGTGAGCCAGTCCTTGGCGGGCCGGACCGCGCTGTTGACGCTCCTGCCCTTCTCAATCGAAGAGCTGCCAAGCGCGCCGAAGACCCTGGAAGGATTAATCCACTCGGGCTTCTACCCGCGTATTCACGACCGGCGCCTGAACCCGACCCAGGCGCTTTCGGACTACGTCGGCACCTACGTTGAACGCGACCTCCGGAACCTGAGCATGATCAGGGACCTCTCCCAGTTCCAGAAGTTCCTCGGCTTGTGCGCAGGGAGGACCGGGCAGCTGCTGAACCTGGAAGGCCTCGGGAACGACACCGGAGTGTCGCATGCCACTGCCCGTGATTGGCTTTCACTGCTCGAGGCGTCCTACGTGGCGTTCCGCCTGCAGCCCTTTGCCAGGAACATCTCGAAGCGCCTGGTCAAGACCCCTAAACTCTACTTCTACGACGTCGGACTCGCTGCCTACCTGATGGGCATCAGTTCAGCCGACCAAATCGGGACACACCCGCTGCGCGGAGCCCTGTTCGAGAACCTTATCGTCATGGAAGCGCTCAAGCTTTTTCTGCAGCGCGGGCCCGCCCCGCGCATGTCCTTCTATCGCGACAGCAACGGGAACGAGGTCGACCTCGTAATCGAGATTGGCGGCGGATTCGTACCGGTAGAAATCAAGTCCGCCGGGACCGTGGGCACGGACTTTCTAAAGGGCCTCCTGCGATTCGCGGAGGCGGTTCCCGAGTCGGTTTCCCCAATCCTTGTCTATGCCGGCAAGGAAACGAGGGCGCAGCAGGGGATCAGAATCGAGAACTGGAGGACGTTCGCACAGGCCCTTGCGTCGGTCGTTAAAAAAGCCCGCGAGCCGCAGGCGCTTGGATGATCCATCATTTCACGACGACTTTTATCTCGTTCGAGTACGCCACCGACCAGTCGCTGGACTCCGCGAGGCGCCTGAGCATGTAGGATGCCGAAGGCTTCACCCTGGCCTTGAAGGCGCTGCGTCCGTTCACCACCACCTCGATGGGATTCGAAAGGTCGAACATCGGCTCCGAGACGAGGACCGCGAAGCTCTTCACGTTCTCCGACTTCACCCTGACCACGTTGTCGCGCCCCGCCTCCGCGTCAATCAGGGCCCTGTACTGGAGCGCTTTGTCCACGAAGAATCTCCACCTCTCCTCCTCCGGCCTGGCGTCGAATCCCTTCGGAGTCTCCACGCCCCCCACGACGACTTCGACCTCCTTGCCGCCCAGGACGAGCTTGCCTTTCTTGGCGGCGGGCATTTCGGCCTTCTTCCTGTCGAGATCGATCATGCGAATCCAGAAGGCCTGACCTTCATCGGCAATCTCTGCGGCGATAACGACCCTCTGCGGCGCGACCGGCCTTTTCGCGGAGGCGAGCCACTCCGCTATCGCCGGGTAGTCCGGGGAGAACAGGTGGCCGGTGCCCGGCCGCTCGGTCAGCGAGCACGCGTACCCGAGCGTCCTGAGCCTCGCCGCGGCCTCGCGGTCGCACCACACCATCCCCTTCTCGTCCTCGGCCCCCCACTCGGCATGGAGCGCCGTGTGGAGGTAGTTCTCCAGGAACCGGATTCCCGCGAGCCTCGGCCCGCCCGCGAGCGGGAAAGACGCGGCGAAGACGCCCGGGTGGTGCATGGGCAAGTCCCACGACGCGTGCCCGCCCCGCGAGTACCCGCCGACGTATATCCTGGACCAATCGACGTTGTACTTCGCGCGCACGTGCTCGATTGCGTCGATTTGCATCATCCGCTCGTACCTGGTGGAAGTCCACCCTCTCCCGCTGATCTCCGAGCTGGGGCACAGCACCAGCATGCCCCTGTCCCGGAACGAAGGGAGCACAGACCTCAGGGCCTCCCCGCCCGAGGAGAAAGTCCCGTGCACATAGAGCAGCATGGGGATTGGCGTCGAGGGCTTGTAGGAATCCGGCACGTAAAGCCGGTATTTCACTTCGAAGGACTTGTCCAGGGTGAGCTTCGTTGATCCGTCTACGATTCCCTTCGGGGCGTCGGCGTACCTCCTCCCCTCGGCGGCGATTGCGCGCACCGCGTCAAGGCCTGCGTCGCCCGCCTTCTCCACGGCGCTCAGCGCCTCCGAATCGGTCCCGCCAGACTCGATGAACCTGAGGGCGGCGCCTGCCGCGTCCTCCTGGCCCGGCGCGGATCGCGCGCCCGCCAGGGCGAGCGCCGCGAGTACGAATACAATCCGCCTTGCATGCGCCATGCTGCTCATCCTCGAACCGATTCCCTATTCTACACGATTCCATGCCTCCCCCTCCTGCGCGGATCTTCATCGGGATAACGTTTCTCTAATCTCCCCCAGCGTCGAGTTCTTCGCGGATCCGTAGCCTGAGAATAAAAATGCGAAAGCATGAGGAGAGCTCATACTCCAAAATGCCGACTGATGTCGGCCCGGAGGATAGCCCGACGCAAAATCTAATTCACGCAGGTTTGCCGAAAAGACACGATATTTTCATGCTTATTCCTCCTGTCGCCCAACGAACGGTGCGGCCGTAGCGCTCCCCCGCCAGTCCAGGAGGGCGTTGCGGCTGGACCTGTTGGGCGGCGATTCCATGCTCACCTGCCATCGCAGAGACTATGAATCAGCCAGATTACTGTTGGTATTGATATCGCCAAAAGAACTATAACAATCACAACTGTGTAGACGTAACAAGATTCTATACTACACTCGCCTTGACCCCTGTACACTTCCGAATCCTGCGCTCCACGCCCCCAGCCCCATGCACGGCCAACGCGAGGGGTGTTGAGCCGATAGTGAGCTGCCCCTCGCCGCGCGAGAAAACAGGCCCTTGACACGCGGCAGTCCCGCTTCGCGGGACCAGCTGCTTTGCAGCTGCCGGGCCAAAGGCCCGGTATCGCGAGTCAAGGGCGGGCACGGCGGCCACGTAGATGGCGCCGGGGACGTGAGGCTGAAGGCCGAAGGCTGTAGACTGAAGGAGGAAGCGCCTACTTCCCGATGAGCCCGGCTTGCCGGAAAGCGCGCCGCACGGAGCGGTAGACCTCGTTGAACTCGGGCAGGTCTACCATCTGGCCTGACAGCCGCGGGCCCCAGAGATTCTTGTAGCGGGGCTCCTTGGCCGCGAACTCGCCGCGGACGTCAGCGAGCTTTTTGCCGCGGAAGTCCAACTTCTGCTCGATCGCGTCGGCGACGTTGGCGAGGTCAACGTGCCCTTCACCCACGAGGTGCCAGACGTCGTAGAGATCCCGCGGCTCGTTCCGCGCCCGGTCCATGAGCGCGACCGCCTTCTCGGCCGCGATTTCGCCGAGGGAGTAGACGCGGATCTTCGCGTCGTCGGGCAGGTCGGCGTACTCCTTGTACCCGCGCAGGACCCTGCGATCCTCGAGGGGAAAGACGAGACGCTCGCGGATAGTGATGTCAACCTTCACCTCTCGTCCCCCGGCAGGGGCGGGCAGGGGTCCCTCGTAGCCGAGGTTGAAGGTGTGGCTGTTCTCGTGCGTACGGCGATCCTCGCGCGCGAAGCGGAAAATCGCGCCCGTCGCGCGCCTTGCCTCCGCGAACACAGGGTCGAGCTCCCGGCGGATCTCATCGAAGCTCGCCTCGGCCGCGAGCGTGAAGTCGAGGTCCTCCGAGAAGCGGTAGTCGCCGAAGTAGCACCTCTTGAGAGCGGTGCCGCCCTTGAACGCCAGGCGGTCGCGGAGAGGCGTCCGCGAGAGCGCGACCAGGAACCAAGCCAGGCAGTAGTCGCGTTCGAGGACGGCCTCGGGTAGACGGCGGCCGCCAGTCTTGGCGAGCCGGTTCGCGAGCAGGGAAAGGTTGCGTGTCGGGATCACGAATCAGGTCCTCACCACCGCCTGGATTTCCTCGGGGCTCACGTTCATGCGCAGGCGCCATCTGGCGAGGAACTTCCCCTCCGGTGGAAGGACCGGATCGAGGAGGGAGTAGGTAGACGTCAGTTTTTCGCGCAGCCGTGCGAGATCCTCGGGCGCTCCGATGCCGTAGATTTCCATGAGGAACCCGAGACGCCGGATCACCGCACCGACGCCCAGGCGCAGCGCGTAGTCGACGAGCTTCTTCAGGCTCACGTCCGCCCGTCGCATCGCGAAGCCCTTAGCGACCTCGGTCAACCCGCCGCAGTGCTCAGGTTGCTTGAGGCCGTCGACGACCGTTCGCTCGATGTCGCTAACCACGACCTTTTCTTGCTTCTCGACCCAGTGATGGGCGGTGCCGAAGACATCCGACAGCTTGCAGCGAACGAACCGGAACTCCGTCCCGAGAACAGTGCGGCCGCGCATCGGCGCCGACGAGGTGACGTAAACGACAAGCTGCGGCTGAGTGACCATCGCATGGATGTCCATCGCGGACGCGTGCGATAAGTAGTAGACCTTGTCGCCCATGAGCTCGCGGGCAACGACGTAAGGGTTGCCCATGTACTTCCGCTCGCGGCCGAGCTCGAAGGGGACTAGGATGTAGAGTCCGGATCGCAGTCGCGTGGCTACGCCACGTGCGACCAGATTGCGGACGAAGCTGCGGGCGGAGGCTTCCTTAAGCCCTGTGATGTCGACAACGTCGGCCAGCGTGAAGACGAGGCGTCCCCGTTCGTGGAGCATCGCCACGAGCTCTGCCGCGCGGGGCCCGAGGGTCTTGGGTCTTTCTTTATCTTTCGTTCGCATATCGTGCCCTCACAGGGCACATTCTACACGCAGACTATAATGCCGTCAAGACAGACTTATAATTTGGGTGCGGAACGTGCTCTGGCGGGACACATCCTACGAACTAAGTATAACCTTTTTGCCTCGTCACGGGGTCATCGAAGTCGGCGAGATCCGGCTGCTTGGCCTTGCGCGTCAGAGGCAATGGTCTCTGGCCTGCTGCTGTGAAAACTCGCCCCCGGGATTCCGCAACGGATTGCGGGGAATTGGCTTGAGTCATTCTCGGGAACACGCCTCCTGTTGTCTGACGGGTGTCTACCGCCGCCTTTCGAGGCCGACCGGGGTCCGGATCGCAGGTAGCGAACCGGCGGCAGACCCAGACGGCGAGGGATCCGTCGATGGGAGGAAACGACCATGGGGAAGTCGCAGGTCCTACATTCCGCAGTTCGCGAAGATGATTTCTCCTTAATTTCCTGACCATCATGCGGTCCTTCGATAGACGGTGACCGGGACTGCGAGCAGGTCGAGGACTTTGCTCTGCAAATCGTCGATTGAGCCTTGACCTGGCCGGCGGTTGCGGATATCTGTCAAACCGTCCGTTCTGGAGCGTCGAGTGGAACCCGCGAAGGATCCTGGAACTGCGATGGCCGCCATCCGGGCGGCAGCGGACTCCATCCGCCCCCTCCTGCCCGGCCGTCCCTGCGCCGCAATCGTGCTCGGGTCCGGCCTCTCCGCCGCCGGCCGGGGCCGGCTGCTCGCCTCGGTGCCGTTCTCGGAAATCCCGGGATTCCCCCTGCCGTCGGTCGAGGGGCACTGCGGGACCCTCGAGGTTCGCGAATCCGGGGGAGCTGTGGCCGCGTACCTCTCCGGCCGGGTCCACCTCTACGAGGGTTTCTCCCCGCATGAGGTCGTGTTCCCGGTCCGGGTCATGGCTGCTCTCGGCATCCCCAACCTCATCCTCACGAACGCCGCCGGGGGCATCAGGAACGACCTCGAGCCCGGCGACCTCATGCTGATACGCGACCACCTGGACCTGACGGGCCAGAGCCCGCTGGACGGCCCCAACATCGACGCGCTTGGCCCGAGGTTCCCGGACATGACGTCTCTCTGGCATCCCGGATTGCTGGCCGCGGCAGCCGAGGCCGCCGCGGCTGCTGGCTCCGCCGCGCCGCAGGGGGTTTACGCCGGGGTTCGAGGTCCGGCCTACGAGACGCCCGCGGAAATCGAGATGCTCCGAAGGCTGGGCGCCGACGCGGTGGGCATGTCGACAGTGCACGAGGCAGTTGCTGCGGGCCACGCCGGAATGCGTGTTCTTGGCCTGTCGGTAATCGCCAACCGTGCGGCGATTGCAGGAAGGCGGCCGCTCACCCACGGCGAAGTGCTCGAACGATCAGGGCGTGCGGCGAAGACGACGTCGTCAATCATCGAAGCGGTTCTGGCCCGAATCGCGGCCGGTTTGTGAAGAGGCCTCGAATGGACGATTCCTCGACTCAGCTTTTCGAAGCCGCGACGGCGGCCAGGGAAAACGCTTACGCGCCCTACTCCGGCTTCAGAGTGGGGGCTGCCCTGCTCGCGGCAGGGGGCGAGGTCGTCGCGGGGGCGAACGTGGAGAACGCCTCGTACGGGCTCACGGTATGCGCCGAGCGCAGCGCCGTGGCCGCGGCGGTCACGGCCGGAATCCGGAACTTCCGCGCTCTTCTCGTGGTGACGGACACGCCGCAGCCGCAGGCCCCGTGCGGCGCCTGCCTCCAGGTCCTGTCGGAGTTCGCCCCGGACATCGAAATCATCATGGCCACCGTCTCCGGCGCGACCGAGAAGGCGAAACTGCGCGATTTGATACGAACGCCCTTCGCGTTCGAGGGGCCCCTCCCGAAAGGGACTCCTTGCCCGCCCGGGATTAAGTGATGCCGAGCGCCGTCATCGGCCAGTGCCGAATCAGAGGGGGAAATGGGGAATCAGGTTCCGATGCAACGCCTGTCCGATTTGCTTGACGCGTCCCGCGGCGACGTGATTGCGCTGGTCGGCGCAGGCGGCAAGACATCCGTCATGATGAGGATGGCCCGCGAACTCGGCGGCAGGTTCAGGGTCCTCTGCACCACGACGACCCACATGGCTTCAACCGAAACTCTCCCCAGCACCATCCGGGCGGGCGCCGGGGCGGACCCCGTATCCATCGAACGGGCCTGCCAGTCGGCATGGGCATGCGGAGAGGCCTGCCTCGTGACCGGCCTTGAGTCGGGGGACGGGCGGGTCGCGGGACCGCCCGGGGACATTCTCGCGAGGCTGTCCCGCGCGGCCGAAATCACCCTCGTGGAAGCCGACGGATCCCGCCGGAAACCGCTGAAATCCCCCGCCGGGCACGAGCCCAACCTCCCACCCTCCGCCAACAAGGCCGTGCTCGTCTTCGGCGCGGACGCCTTCGACCTGCCGGCGTGCGAAGGCAACTTCTTCAACCTCGATGCCGCGAACCGGTCGGGCGCAGTGCGCGACGGGGAAATCGTGTCTCCCGAGGTATTCGGGAGGATTGTCTCCCGGGGCGGGTACCTCGCGCTGGCGTCCAGGATGCCCCTGTACCTCATCGTCAACAAAGCCGACGCGTGCGGGGACGGCAGGGCAGAGGAATTCGCCAGGGCCGCCTATTCCCCTCTCGTCCGGCGCATTGTCGTCTCGTCCGTATCCGGGCCGGATGCCTATGCCCGCGAAGTCAGCAACGCATCGGACGTCGTGGCCTGCGGTGTCCTCGCCGCGGGCGAATCCAGGAGGTTCGGGGCCGCGAAGCTGTCCTCTCCTTTCCGCGGGACCACGCTGCTGGGCGCGGCGCTGGAAGGCATGCTGGCCGCGGGATTCGACCGCATGATGCTCGTGGTCGGCCACGAGGCCGGCTCCATCCTTGGGTCTCTCGACGAGCGCCTTCTCCGCGGCGTCGAGGTCGTGCAGAACCCCGACTACAAGTCCGGCATGGGGTCCTCGATTGGGGCAGCGGCCTGCGCAGCCCGCGAGTGCGACGCCCTTGCGATTGCCCTCGGCGACAAGCCTGCGGCCGGGCCGGAGGCGGCCAGAGCGGTGCTGGGCGCATACCGGCGCAGCGCCGCAGCAGCTTGCGCGGCCGTCTCCCTCGGCACTCCGGGCCACCCTGCGATCTTCCGCAAGGAGCTGTTCCAGGACCTCCGCGGAATACGCGGCGACTCGGGCGCCAGGGAAATCCTCCGGCGGAACGCCTCCAGGGCGGTTTTCGTCGAAGTGGACCCCGCATCCCAGCTGGACGTGGACGAGCCACGCGACATCGCAAGCTGAGGCCGCGCCGGGTCCGCCGCGCCGGAGAACGCGCGCTCCGGCTGGCGCGCATGCGGTCTTGTGATAGAATCGGTCCAGTTCATTTCGAGGACCTTCGAATGACCTACG
>JBFZBV010000226.1:0-7191 GCA_041308285.1 Planctomycetota bacterium
GCGCGTCCGGAAGCCGAGGAGATGTCCAGGGTCCTGGAAGCGGCATGGCCGCAGTTCAAGGCGTTCTTCGGCGCGGAACCGAAGCTCAAACCCGGCCAGACTCTAGCCGTGCGGTTCTTCGACAGCCGGCAGGGGTGGGTCCTGGGCATGGAGGCGGACGGGGAGAAGGCGCCGGAGAACGCCGGAGGCTACTACAGCCCGTCGACCAGGACGGTCTACCTGTTCCGCCAGCCGACGCGCTACTACACGCGCAGTCTCCTCATCCACGAGACCGGGCACCAGTTCCACTTCCTGAGCCGCACGGACAACCGGTCCCCTTCCACGGCCTGGTACACCGAGGGGGTGGTCGAGCACCTTGCCATGCACTCCTGGGACGGGGAGGTCCTGAAGCTCGGGGTCTCCGCGATGTCGCTCGAGGATTACGCGGCGAAGGCGCTGGAGGGCCTCGAATCCGGCAAATCCAGCCTCGCTTCGATGGCGGAAGGCGCGCTGGACCGGCCCCTCGGCGCCATGTTCGTGCGCTACCTGGTCCAGGGGGAGAAGGGCGTGCTCAAACGCAGATTCGAGAAGGCGGCCGGCGAATTCGATCGCGGAGGCGCAAACTCGAAGCAGGTTTTCAGGTCGTCAATAGGCGATCCGGCCTTCTTCGCGCCGAGGTTCCTCGCATGGCTCAGGACAGCGCAGGAGCCTTTCGCTCAGGTGTTCAACGAGTGGGAGATGCGCGCTCCGGGCGTGTACATGGGCGAGGGAAAGGGCGTCTACAGCGTCGCGAGGGTCAAGGGCCGTGCCGATGCAATCGAGGCGGTCCTGGCCGTGCCGGCGTCGGGCCCGTGGCACGGCGGCCTGCTCCTGGATTTCAAGGACGCCGGGGATTTCGCCGTGGGTCTCGTGGACGCGTCTTTCGGAGTGGCGGTCATGCGGCTCAAGGCCGGAATCTGGACCGCGCTCGCGCAGGCGTCGTGCCCGGAAGGAGCCCGCGGGCCGGGGATTGCGCTGTCCGCCGCGCGCGGCGCAGGCGGCGTGAAATTCTCCGCCGGCGGCCTGGCGCTCGGGCCGTTCGACTTCCCGGGCGGCGCGCTCGGCCTTGCCGTGCACGACTGCGCCCTCGTGTTCAAGGACGTGACTTGGTCAAAATCGGAGATCACGAAGCCTGCCGAGACGCCGCCCCGGAACAAGCTGCCGGACGGCGTGAAGAAAGGCTGAAATGCCGCCTGCGCCGCGCGCGGCTCGGCCCGGACGGACGGCCTTCTGTTCCCCGCGGCCGAGGAGGCGGCGCGGCGCTTTGCCGGACCCAAAGCCCCGCTCTCGCCGCGCATCGACGGAATTGTTAGAATATAACCCGTCGTAGGAGCCCGCCCCCCCAGTCGGGTCCGTGGAGGTCGAGATGCGCTTATTCCGAACCGCCATTATGGCCGGATTGCTCCTTTTCCCAGCCCTTGCGGCTTTGTCCTCGTGCTCCAGGGAGGATGATCCTCCAGTCCCCTCGGACACGACTCCGCCGGCGAGAATCACCGACCTTGTCGCCACCCCGGGGGGCGCGGTGGGATCCGTGAGGCTCGAATGGACGGCCGTTGGGGACGACGAATCGGACGGAACAGCCGATCATTTCGAGGTCAGGTATTCCTCCTCAGCCATCACCCAGGGGAACTTCCAGGCTGCGACTCTCTATCCCCAGTCGTGGGCTCCCCTTCCGGCCGGCACGTCGGAGGTGAGGCTCGCTCTGAACATCGCCCACGGGCTGGCCTGGTTCTTCGCGGTCGTGGTGTACGACGATGCCGGGAACGCCTCCGAGGTCTCTAACTCGGACGACGCCGTCCCGCCTTCGCCCGACGTCACTCCGCCTTCCGCAATCGGCGACCTCGCCGCGGCCAGCGGAGCCGCGACCGGGTCCGTGCTCCTGACCTGGACCGCGACCGGCGACGACGGGACGACGGGCTCGGCGAACGGCTACGACCTGCGCTATTCGATGTCCGCCATCGACCAGTCCAATTTCCTGCAGGCCCAGCAGGCGAAGCAGACGATGGCGCCCAAGCCGTCCGGCCAGTCGGAGAGCCTCGCCGTCTCCGGTCTCATCCCTGGGCAGACCTATTACTTCGCGCTCCTGGCTTCCGACGAGTCTTCCAACAACTCCCCGGTCTCGAACTGCGCTTCCGCTCCGGCCGCCGCCGGGAGCGACATCTGGGCCGACATGGCGCCCACGCAGGTGCCCAGTCCGAGGAGCTCCCACACGGCTGTGTGGTGCGGGTCCGAACTAATCTTCTTCGGCGGGGAGGATGCGGTGCCGACGACCTACGGCGACGGCTACAAGTACAACCCCACGAACCACAGGTGGACCGCGATTTCGACCTACGGAGCCCCCGTCCCCAGGAAGAACCACAAGGGCGTGTGGACCGACAAGGAGATGATTGTCTGGGGCGGCGACGACTACAACATGACCACGGGGTCCGGCAGCTTCAAGATCACCGGAGGCCGCTACACCCCCTCCCTCGACAAGTGGCAGCCCATGAGCACCACCGGAGCCCCGTCGGGCAGGCGGTTCCACTCCGTCGTGTGGACGGGCACCGAGCTGATTGTGTTCGGAGGCCAGAACGCGTCGACCATTTTCGGCGACGGCGGCAGGTACAATCCCGCGGCGGACGTCTGGAACCCCCTGCCCGCCGCAGGCGCCCCGGGCCCGCGAATCTTCCACTCCGCGGTGTGGACCGGCGCCGAGATGATTATCTGGGGCGGGGAGAACGCCGCCGGCTGGCTCTCAGACGGCGCGAAGTACAATCCCTCGACGAATTCATGGTCCCCCGTCCCTTCGCCGGCCGGCGTCCTGTCGGTTCCGTCAAGGGGCAGGTGCGCCACGGTGTGGACCGGATCGCGCATGATCGTCTGGGGCGGCGTGGGCGCCACCACGCAGACCTACATCCTCGGCGACGGCGCGAAGTACAACCCGTCGAACAACTCGTGGTCGGCGATTGCGACGGCCGGCGGACCCGGGCCGAGGTACTTCCCGGAATCCGCCTGGACCGGATCGACGATGATAGTCTGGGGGGGCCACAACGGGTCGCAGATGGTCAACGGCGGGGCAATCTACCACGACGCCTCCAACACGTGGTCCACGCTCGCTCAGAACGGCGAGCCGTCCCCCAGGTGGTGGCCGAGCGTCACCTGGACCGGGACCAAGTTCGTCGTCTGGGGCGGGTTCGACAACGTCAACTACTTCAGCGACGGGGCCATGTACGACAACACGCTCTCCGCGTGGCACCCGACCCTCGCACTTTCCAAACGCACGTTCCACTGCGCCGCCCTCGCCGGCACCGAAGCCTTCTTCTGGGGGGGCTACGACGGGGCGGCGTACCTCGGCACCGGCGGGCTGTACGACCCCGCGCTGGACAGGTGGAAGCCCGTCACTGCCTACCAGGCCCCCTCGCCGAGAGCCTACTCGACCGCCGTATGGACCGGGTCGGACGTGGTGGTCTGGGGCGGCTACGACGGGTCCTCGGTCCTCTGTTCCGGAGGCAGATACACGCCCTCATCGCAGACGTGGTCGAGCGTCGGCAACACCCAGATTGCCGGTGTGCCGCACGCGAGGTACGGACACACGGCCGTCTGGACCGGTTCGAGGATGATTGTCTGGGGAGGGTCGGACGTCTCGTTCAACTTCCTCGCTGCGGGCGAATCCTACAATCCCTCGCTCGACACGTGGGCGGCCGTCTCCGGCGCCAACGAGCCTTCCGCGAGAACGGGCCACACAGCGGTGTGGACCGGATCGGAAATGCTGGTTTTCGGCGGGTACGACGGGAACTATCTCGCGTCAGGCGCGAGATACAGCCAGTCAACCGGATTGTGGACCGCGATGTCGGCCCCGCCCGCCGGCAACGAGAGGTCGAACCACACCGCGGTCTGGACCGGGACAGAGATGATTGTGTTCGGCGGCGCCAACAAGCCGGGTTCCACCGTCGTCGCGCTCAATACCGGGCTCCGGTACAACCCCGGCACGGACACGTGGACCGCCGTCACGACGGTGAACGCTCCGCAGGCCAGGTACTTCCACGCGGCGGCGTGGACCGGGACCGGGATGTTCATCTGGGGCGGAGGCGGGACCGGCATTTTCGCGGACGGCCACGCCTACGACCCGCTCTCGAACTCCTGGGCCGCCTCGTCGAACCAGAACGCGCCTTCGGCGCGCTTCCAGCACGCGTTCGTCTGGACCGGGAACGGGCTCGTGGCCTGGGGCGGCAACAGCGGCACTGCCTACCTGAGCGACGGGAAGATGTACTATCCGTAGAAGCGCGGCTGGGCTGGACTCTCCGGCGGAGACTCGCGGACTCGTGCAAATTCTGCAGGATTATCCGCAGGGAGGCGGCGGCCAGCGTCGCGCGCGAGGACGGCGTTTGCATTGGCTTCAGCCCCCATTCGCCCGACGGCATGGTTTCGGCCAGGTACGCGCGCCTGGCGGACGGCAGGATTGAATTCCGCGAGGACGTCGTTCCTGAAAGGCCCCGCGAGGAGTTGGACGCCATCGCATCCCGGATATTCGTCCCTCCGGTCGGGGGAAGCCGGGACCGGGCGGGCCGCGAATCCGGATAGCCGCACCAGAGGTTCGGGAGACAAGGCATGCTGGTCGACGCGCATTCGCACCTGGACAGGTTTGATCGCGCGGGAGGGAGCGCCCTCGCATCGGCGATTGAGGAGATAGCCGGTCTCGGAATCCTGACCCTCGCCAATTCGATGGATCCCGCCTCCTACAGGCGGAACCTGGAAATCGGAGGGATGTGCCGCTGGGTGGTCCCATGCTTCGGAGTGCATCCGTGGAACGCCCCGCTCTACGCCGACCGTCTCGGCAACCTGGCCGCGGACACGGAGCGCAGCACCATGCTGGGCGAAATCGGGCTCGATTACCACTTCGTGAAGGACTCGTCCTCCTATCCGGCCCAGAGGGAGGTGTTCGAGTTCTTCCTGTCAGCCGCCCGCGACCAGGACAAAATCGTGAACCTGCACACGAAGGGCGCCGAAAGGGACGTCCTCGACCTGCTCCGCAGGTACGCCGTCCATCGTGTAATCATCCACTGGTATTCGGGGCCGCTGGACGTCTTCAGGGAACTGGCGGCTATGGGATCGCATTTCACCGTAGGCATGGAAGTGCTCCGCTCGAAGCATATAAGGGCCATCGCCAGGGAAATCCGGCCGGACCGGCTGCTGACCGAGACCGACAATCCTGGCGGGCCGAGGCAGGTCACCGGATCGGACGGGAGTCCCGCGGCCATCAGGGAGGTCCTCGGGGGGCTGGCCGCGGCCAGGGGCTCGGAATGCCGGGAAATCGAGGAGACGGTACAGGCCAACATGCTCAATCTCATGCGCGATGATCCGCATCTCGCGGATGCGCTCGCATGGATTGAGGGGAAACTGATTTGCGGGCGGGACGCGACATGAAGATGCGCAGAGCCTCGACCGGGGACGTGCCGGCAATCCAACGCCTTTACGGGGAGCTGGACGGCCATCACGCGGAAATCCTGCCGGACGTGTTCAGGCCGAGTCCGGGGGACGCCAGGCCCGACGCGCTGGTCCGCGAGAGGATTATCGACCCCGATTCCGCCTGTTTCGTGGCGGAGGAGGGCGGCCGCGTCGTCGCGTTCCTGAGCATGAAAAGGTCGTCCCATCCCGCCTATCCGATGTTCCGGCCCCGCGAATTCGCGGTGATTGAGGACGCCGTGGTGGAGAAGCCTCGCAGGGGCCGCGGCATCGGCAGGGGGCTCTTCGAGGCCGCGGTCGCATGGGCCCGGGAACTGGGGCTGGAGCATGTCCAGACCACGGTCTGGCACGCGAACGCCGGCGCGCGGGATTTCTACCGCCGCCTGGGATTCGATCCGCTGACCGAGCGGCTCGAGATCAGCCTGCGGGACTGGCCCGCGCCGGAACAGCCGCGCGCAGCTCCGGCGGGCGAAGGACCTATTTGCCGCCCTTCTGCTCCTCGGCCCACTTCGTCACTTCCGCCTGCCACCAGGCCAGGGCCTCGTCGGTCGCCTTCTTGAACCCCTCCGGACCGAGAGCCTTCACGCACTTGACGGCGAAGTCGGCCCAGCTGTCGAACCCGTTGGCCTTGGCCGCCTTCGCCATGAATTCCTCGTTCTTGACGTCGGCGGACTTCTTCAAGGCATCGAGGCAGAGGATGAAATAGTCCTTGTATGTCTTTATCGTGCGCTTCGTCCACTCGTCCGAGGCGGCAGGGTTATCAGCCTCCGGCTTCTGCGGGGCCGCTGAGTCGCTGCGGGCCTTCTCGAGCGCGGCCGTCGCCTCCTCCTCGCCCGACGCGGGAAGACCGAACAGGCCGTCCGCGCTCTCGAAGGCGGTCACGCGCCGCGCAGGGCCTGCGTAGAACTTGAAGAAGGATTCCCCGGTCGCCCGCTTGTATACGACTTCGGTCCCTTCGACGTCCCGGCCGGCGAGGCTCTTCTTCACGCCCTGCGTCGCGGAGACGAGAATCTTCCTGACGTCCTCTTCCCCGAGCTCGCGCTTGTCCTCGAATCGAATCTGGTCCTTGTGGATGCCCTCGATGAGGTATTCCCCGGGCTTGGAGCCGTCGATTTTGAGGGCGAGGAGCCACATGGATCCCGGGTCGTGGCGGTCGTCGATGGCCCGCTTGAACGCGAGGGCGGCCTTGGGCGCGGACGGCGGGGCCGCCGACTCGCGGGGGTCCCATCCGGGATGCCACTCGCATATGTAGCCGGCGTCCGTGCGTCTCGTGACTTTCGTGTCCTTTCTATCGCCTTCGACCATGGTCGAAGTCCTGCGCACTACGACCATCGCCGCGTCGAGAAGGCTCTCCAGCCTTAACAGGAGCGTGGCCGGCCCCTCGGGGAACCTGAGTTCGAACATGAAGCGGTACGCGGCTCCGGATCCCTCCGGGGCTTTCGAGATTTCGGCCATGGCGCAGCCGGCGGGGGATCCGTCCGGCTTCGCCAGCGCGAACCACCATTTGCCGGCGAGGGCCGCGTCGTAGTCCTTCAGGCCCGCCGCCAGCTCGGCGGTGCGCGCCCTCGCCGGGGCAAGGGGGTCCTCCTCGGCGCGGGCCGGCCCGGCCGCGAAAGCCTCGATAAGCGCGCAGGAAACGACGAATGCGATTGAACTTCTCATGTGCGGTCCCCCAATCGTGCCACGCCCCGAGGGCGGCCAGGCCGGCCCCGGGCTCAATGGAATATGATT
>JBFZBV010000227.1:0-7462 GCA_041308285.1 Planctomycetota bacterium
TGCAGGTCGTGCCCCAATCCCTGCGGACGGCAGCGGTGAAAAAAAAATGCATGCCCGGCCGGGTTGCGGCAGGGGGCGGCTTTGTGCTATGTTGGTTTTCCCTCCCCGCGGGTCTGCGGAAAGACGGACCTTTTGTAAGGAGCGTGCCATGGACTTGAGCAGGATGGGGGTGTCGACAAGGCTTCTGCATGCAGAAGGGCACGAGAAACCCTTCAACGCCCATTCGACCCCGATTTTCCAGACGTCCACGTTCTATTTCGACAGCCCCGAGATGGGCGCCGAGCTCTTCGCAGGCGGCGCCGAAGGGCACATCTACACCCGCCTGGGCAACCCCACGACCGAGGCCCTGGAGAAGGTCATGGCCTCCCTGGAGGAGGCCGACGGCGCGGTCGCGTTCTCCTCGGGCATGGCCGCAATCACGGCTTCGATACTCCCGTTCGTCTCCGCCGGGGAGCACGTCGTCTCCGGGGACACGCTCTACGGCCCGAGCATACATCTCATCAAGGACGTCTTCGGCAGGTTCGGAGTGAAGTCGACGTTCGTGGACACATCCAACCTCGCCGCGGTAAAGGCCGCCGTCCGCAAGGAGACCAGGGTCGTCTTCCTGGAGACCCCCGCGAACCCGACCTGCAGGATAACCGACATCGAGGCGGTCGCGAAGATAGCCTCCGGCGCCGGAGCCCTCCTCGTGGTGGACAACACTTTCGCGACGCCCGTGCTCCAGCTGCCCCTGTCTTTCGGCGCGCACATATCGGCGTACAGCGCCACGAAGTACCTGAACGGCCACGGCGACCTGGTCGGCGGAATGGTCGTCGCGCGGAAGGACCTGATTGAGAAGGTGCGGACGTTCAGGAAGGACACCGGAGCGATACTCTCCCCGCTCGAGTCCTACCTCTTCCTGCGCGGGCTCAGGACCCTGCCGATGAGGATGCAGAAGCACCACGAGAACGCCGTGGCCGTCGCCGACTTCCTCAGGGACCACCCCAAGGTCGAGAAAGTCCACTTCCCCGGCCACGAGGACTTCCCGAACCACGCCGTGGCGAAGAAGCAGATGAAGGCCTGGAGCTCCACCTTCTCCTTCGAGCTCAGGGGCGGGGTTGAGGCGGGACGCAGGCTCCTCGCCTCCACAAGAATCTGCACCCTCGCGGTGAGCCTCGGCACCCTGGACACGCTCATCCAGCACCCCGCGTCCATGACACACGCGGGGGTGTCGAGGGAAATGAGGCTCGCGCAGGGCCTGACGGACGGGCTCGTGAGGATATCCGTGGGCTGCGAGGACGCGCCGGACATCCTGGCGGACCTCGAACAGGCCCTGGCCAAGGTCTGAAGCCGCCTGCCTCCGAAGGAGGACCGTATTTAGCGGAAACCGGGAAGACGCCCTTCCACGCGCGAGGCGCGTGTCATAACCCGGGCGAGCCGGAGCATGGCTCCGGTTCAATCCCGGCTCGTCCGGGTTATGATGGACGAACATACGGAAAGACTGTACCAGGCTTTCATGGCGAAGCCGTCCGACGCCAACGCGTTCAAGGCCCTGTCCGAACAGCTCTTCTTCCGCGGCGAATGGCTCCTGCTCATCGAGGTCTACGAGAAGAGGGCCAACTCCTGCCACGACGAGACCGAGGCGGCGAAGCTCTTCCACCAGGCGGGCGGCGTCTCCGAGACCAAGCTCAACCATGCGAAGAAGGCCATCTACTTCTACAGGAAAGCCGTAGCCGCCGACCACAACCTCCACCAGGCCGTCGCGGACCTCCGCAGGAAATACTCCGAGACCGGCGACCACGAGGGCGCCGTCCGCCTCATGGAGGAGGAGCTCAGGAGCATCCCGGAGCCCGGCGCGAGGGCGGCGAAACTCCTCGAAATCGCGGACGTCTACGAGACCAAAATCGGCCTCATCCCGAAAGCCCTCGAAAAATACGAGCAGGTCCTCGACATCGACCCGTCCAACAGGCAGGCCCTGCTCAATCTCGAAAAAGGCTTCAGGTCCCTCTCCAACTGGGAGGCCCTGAGGGAGCTGTTCGACGGCATCATCCCCGATATTTCCGACGAGTCGCACAAGGCCCAGGTCCTGTTCAAGCTCGGCAAGCTGTACCAGAACCAGCTGTCCGACCCCATCAGGGCCGCGCGCTGCTTCGAGGAAGTCAAGGAAATCAACCGCAGCGCCCAGTCGATTTACAAGGACCTGGAGACCCTCTACGAGATGACGGAGAACCGCGAGTCGCTCGCGAGAATACTGAGGGAAGAGGCCGGCCTGCACATCCCGGAGAAGGAAAAATCCGCCCTCCTGCGCAGGGCCTCCGACGTCCTCGCCGGCAGGCCCCTGCGGCCCGAGGAGCCGCGGTCCGCCCAGGCGGGCGCCGCCGCCCAGGCCGGCGGGCCTAATCAGGCGAAGGCCATGGAGGACAGAATCGCCTCCGCTGCCTCGCCCGGCGAGAAGGCCCAGGCGTTCGTCGAGCTCGGCGAGGCCCACCTCGCTGCCGGCGACCCCAGGAAGGCGGAGGAATGCGCCGTCCGGGCCGCCGACATCGCCCCGCCGGGCCACGGGAGCGAACGCCGGGCCCTCTCCCTGCTGTTCTCTTCCGCCGGCGAAGGCAGGTTCGAACCGGTCCTTGCGGCGCGCCTCGAGTCCGCCGCCGGCAACCAGGCGAAGGCGGAGCTGCACATCGTGCACGGCGACCTTTTGAAGGCGATTCCGGCGAGGCGGAAGGACGCGGTGAGAATCTACCAGCTCGCACTGAAGCTCGATCCCGCCAATCCGGAAGCGCAGAAATCCCTGGAACAGCTCTGGTCCGAGACGGGCCACCGCGAGGGCCTGACGTCCCTCTACAGGTGGCAGATGAGCAAGGGCCCGGAAACCTCCGGCAGGCGCGGCGCCGCCCTGAAGCTCGCGCAACTCTACGCCGCGGACCCGGCAAGGGCCGCGGAGGCCGAGAGGATATTCCAGTCCGTGCTCGGCGAGGACCCGTCCGACCAGGCGGCCCTGCGGGGGCTCGAGGTCCTTTACAAGTCGGGCAAGGACCACGAGGCGCTCGCGGGAATCTACATCCGCATGGCCGGGACGTCGCCCGACCCCGCCCAGGCGGCGAACGCCCTGTTCAACGCCGCGAGGCTGTACCGCGACATGATCGGGAATCCCGGCAAGGCCGCGGACATCTACCGCCGCATACTCGCCTCGAATCCGGGCGACCTCCAGGCCGCCGCTTCCCTGGAGCAGACCCTGGATGACGCCGGCGACGTGCAGGGCCTGGCCGCCTTCCTCCGCGAGCGCGCGGATGCAGCCGGCCCGCCCCTGCGCCTCGAGCTCTTCTTCAGGCTCGGGACGCTCCTCAAGGACAGAATCGGCGACCACGAGGCGGCAGCCGAGGCCTTCGAGGACATCGCCCAGGAGGAGCCGGACAACCTGGAGGTCCTGTGCGAGCTCGAGCAGATATACGAGGGGCTCGGGAAATGGGAGGACCTGGCGGCGATTATCAACAGGCGGCTTTCCTCCTCCCCCGACTCCCGCGAGGCGCACAGGCTCCACATGAAGATGGGCGGGATTTGGGAGAAGCGCCTCAACGACGCCGAGACCGCCTCGATTGCGTTCGAGAAGGCCGCCTCGCTCCTCCCGTCGGATCCCGAGCCCCTCGCCAGGCTGCTCGACATCTACCGGAGGCTCGGGAAATGGGAGGACTTCCTGCGCATCTCGCTCCGGTACCGCTCCGTGTCGGCCCCCGCGGGCCACCCGGAACTGCTCGTGGAGACGGCTGACGTCTGCAGGACCCGACTCGGCGACCCTCAGCGCGCTTTGGAAATCTACGAGCAGGCCCTCATCCTGAGCCCCGGCTTCCTCCCGGCGGTCCGCGGCCAGAAGCAGACCTATCTCGAGCGCGGCGACTACGCGGCCTACGCCAACAGGACCATACTGGAGTCCGCCTACGTCACCGACGCGCCCAGGAAGGCGTCGATTCTGCGCGAGGCCGGCCGGATTCTCATCGACGCCGCCCCGCTCGAGCCGAACACCCTCGACGTCTGGGAGGAGCTCGGCGCGGCCGCGGGCCTCGATACGGAGGTCCTGGCCGCGCTCTCCGCCATACACCGCGGCCTGGAGAACTGGGAGAAATTCGTCGAATACACCATGCTCCTGGCTTCGAGGGAACCCGAGAACGACAAGTCCGCGCAGCTCATGCTCGACGCCGCTTCCGTGCTCGAGAACCAGATGCAGAAGCCCGCCGGGGCCCTGGAAGTTTTACGCAGAATCCTCGAGCGGTCGCCGGACGACCCGGCCGCCGTCGCAGGGCTCGCGAGGCTGTCCGAGGAGGCCGGCGACTTCGAGGCCGCGAAATCGTCGCTCGAGAACGCGCTCAGGAAGGACCTGCCCGCCGACGAGCGCGCGAAAATCCTGGAGAAGCTCGCGGGCATACTCGAGAACAACGTGATGGACCTCGACGGGGCCGTGCGCGCCTACGAGGAGATGAGCAGCCTCGACCCCTCGAATCCGAAGCCAATCGCCCACCTGGAACGCGTCCTCCTGAAGGCCGGCAGGGACGGCAAGCTCCTGGAAATCCTCGAGTCTGCGGACCCGATCACCGAAGCCGGCCTCAACATGAGGCTCCGGGCCGCCGACATACGCATGAGGAGGACGTTCGACCCCGCCGGGGCCGCGGAGGACCTCCGCGCCGTGCTCCGGGCGGACCCCCGGAACCCCGCGGCCGTGAAGGGGCTCATGGAAATCCTCCCCAGGATCGGGGCATGGATCGAGCTCGCCGACCTCCTGGAGGCCGGGATTGCGGCCGCCGAATCCCCCGCCGCCTCCGACCTCGTCGAGGCCGGCCTGGTGATGGAGCGCAGAGCGGGCAGGCTGGAGAGGGCCCAGGAGCTCTACGCCGCCGCGGCTGCCGCGGACCCGAGGAACCTCGTGGCGTTGCGCTGCCTCGCGCGCGCCCGCCGCAGGCTGGGGATGTGGGACGGTGTCGCGGCCGCGCTGGAGATGGAGGCCGCCGCCCTCCAGGGCCCGGCGGGCGCCGGCGCCGCCCTGGAAATCGCCAGGATATGCGAGGAGAAAATCGGCGACCTCGCCAGGGCCCAGGCATGGTACGAGGAAGCCCTCTCGCGCCGGAAAGGCGACGCGGAGGCGCAGGCCGCGCTCGAAATCATGTACGAGCGCACCGCGCGCACCGACAGGCTGGAGGATCTCCTGAAGCAGCGGCTCCGCTCGGGCGCCGACGACAGGCAGAAGTCGGCCGCATGCTCCAGGCTCGGCAGGATGTGCATGGACAGGGGCGACTTCAAGGCCGCGCTCGAGAGCTTCCGCGCGGCCGCTGATTTCGTGCCGTACTCCCTCGAGGCCCTCCGCGGCATCCAGAACGCGGCCAAGAAGCTCGGCGACTGGGACGCGTGCATCGACTCGCTCAAGAAGGAAATCGCCCTCCACGGCGACGTCGGGCCGAGGGTCACGGCCCACAGGGGCCTCTCAATCCTCTACCAGGAGAAGGGCGAGCCCGGCCCGGCCATCGAGCAGCTCAAGCTCGCGTTCGAGGCCGACGCCAGGTCGCCCGAGGTCGCGCTCGGCCTCGCGGGCCTCCTCAGGTCCGAATCCCGGTGGAAGGAGCTCTTCGAGGTCCTCGTCAGGTCCGCGGAATTCCTGCCCTCCGTCCGGGCGAGGGCCGCTGCCCTGGCCGAGGCCGGGCAGATCGCGCAGGAGAAGCTCTCCGACCCGCAGAGGGCGAGGGGGCTCCTCGAGAGGGCCGTCCTCGTCGACCCCAGGTCCGAGGAGGCGATTAAGCTCCTCGGCAACCTCCTCTTCGCCGAAGGCGACCACGCCGCCCTGCTCAAGCTCCTCGAGAGGGAGATTGACCTCAGGCCCGACGGCCCCGGGAAATCCACGCTGATGACCCGCGCCGCGGACCTCTGCATGGAGCACTTCCAGGACAGCCTCAGGGCCGGACGGCTGCTCGTGTCGGCCCTGCAGATGGACCCGGACAACATGAGGGCCATCCGGCTGCTGTCGAGGCTCAAGGACGACCTGCACAAGGAGATACCCAAGTCGGCCCGGGCCAGGCTCGGCATGGAGGTGTCGCCCGAGGAGAGGCTCAAGGCGCTCGTGAAGGCCGCCAAGGCCGCGTCCGGCGACAAGGCAATCGCGCTCTGGAAGGCCGTGGCGGACGAGAACCCGACCGACGGGGAAGTGATGATGGAAATCGCGAGGCTTTGCGAGGCCACGAACCGCCACATGGAGGCCGCCGTCTGGATTGGCATGGCGGCCGCCTCCACCGGGGACCCGTTCAGGGCGTACAACCTGCAGATGAGGGCCGGGGATTTGCTCGCGAAGAAGCTGGGGAAGGCCGAGGCCGCCTTCGACGCGTACTACGAGGCATGGAAGGCCAATCCGGACGCCGAGGGCCTCGCTTCGGAAATCGCCTCGTCCGCGGCGCAGCTCGGCAGGTGGGAGCAGCACGTCGAGGCCAGGAAGGCCCTCTGCGAGAAGCTGCCGTCCGCCGAGAAGGCGAAAGCCCTCGCGGAAATCGGGGCAATCGTCGCCGGGAAGCTGGGCAGCCCGGAGAAGGCCGGGGAGCTGCTCCTCGCGGCCCACGAAATCGCCCCGGACGACCCCGTGTACAGGAAGGCCGCCCTCGAGCACCTCCGGAGCTCCGGCGACTGGGAGAACCTCTGCCGCGTCCTCTCCTCCGAGCACGAGTCCTTCGTCTCCAGGGGCGTGTCCGCCTTCGAGACCGCCGCGGAAATCGGCGAGATTTACGCCTCCAGGCTCGGCAACCTCAACCTTGCGGTCGAGTGGTACTACAAGGCCGTGAAGGAGAACCCGTCCGCGACGGAGGTCCTGCGCAGGATGCAGGACGTCCTCAGGAGGGCGGGCAAATACCGCGACCTGGAGGAAATCCTCGACCTCGAGATTTCGCTCGAATCCACCGACGAAGCCCGCCAGATGGAGCTCCTCGAGATGAAGGCCAGGCTGTACGAGGACAACCTCGCAGACGAGGCGATGGCCATAGACGCGCTCGAGGGCCTCTACGGCCGCAAGCCTGGCGACGTGGAAATCCTCCGCAGGCTCGAGCGGGTTTGCCGCAGGGGCGGGTACTGGATCCGGCTCGCAGGCGTGTTCTCGAGGCTCGCCGAATCGGCCGCGGAGAACGCCGAGAAGGCCGAATACCACGTCAGGATTGCCGAGGTCTTCACCGCCAAGATGAGCGACCCGGCCCGGGCCCGCGAGGCACTTCTCCGCGCCGTCTCCCTGGACCCGGACGGCGACAAGGCCCGGAAGATGCTCGAGGACCTGAAGAGCGATTAATCGCGGGCCTGATCCCCGGCCTCCCGCGGCACCGCCCCCCCGCCGGCCGGCGCCGCGCGTCCCCGGCTACCTGGTCAGCATCTCGAGCGCCCTCGCGTACTTCTCCGCGGTCTTGTCGATTATGTGCTGCGGCAGCGCCGGGGCCGGGGGGAGCTTGTTCCACCTGACCGATTCCAGGTA
>JBFZBV010000228.1:0-3494 GCA_041308285.1 Planctomycetota bacterium
GCGGGCGTGCCGAGCACGGTGCCTTCGAGGGTGAGCACGGGATGGCCCTGATTCTCCTGATCCGCCGAACGTCTTGCACTATGCACTGTAGAGTAAGGCGGAAACTGATTCTCCTGATTCAGCCCGGACTGGCACTCAAGGCTCAAATCAGGAGCAACAGTGTCCGCCTTCGCCTGCAGATCATTCCGAGGCGGAGTGAAACCCGCCGAAGTCTCTTTGAGTACGTCATGACGAAGGCGGGGCGGATCAGATACAACGGGTGTAACGTGTGCAGAATCAGGAGTATCAGTCTGCCGCGAAGCGGCATCAGGAGAATCAGGTGATGCAGGATCAGGAGTATCAGTCTCCGCCGAAGCTCCTGCCCCGGTCGTCGAAAGCGAAGGCGGATCAGGAGAATCAGGCACTCTTACTATTTTCGCGAGGCCCCAGTCCACCACGTACACTTCGCCGTAGTCGCCGACCATGACGTTGGCGGGCTTCAAGTCGCGGTGAATCACCCCGTGGTCATGGGCGTACGCGATAGCGTTGCACACGTCCTGGAATATGCGCAGCAGCCTCGGGCGGGTGAATTCCCTGCGGGGATCCTTTTTCCCCTGATTAACCTGATCCACTCCGCCGTTGGCGGACTTCGCTCCGCTCAGCTTCGATTCGGACGGACGCGGAGACTGATTGGGCTGAGCAAGTGCAACGTGTGCAGAATCAGGAGAATCAGTTTGCCGCGGAGCGGCATCAGGAGAATCAGGCTCGAAGAAACCTTTTTCCACCGCGCGCAGTATCTTGCCCAGGTCGCGGCCGACAATCTTCGTCATCGTGAAGTACGGCGCTTCGCCGCCTTCCGATTTCAATACCCCTATCTCATGGATTGGGACGATGTTCGGATGCGACAGCTTGCCCGCTGCGCGGCCCTCGAGGAGGAACCGCTCGACGGCAGCCGGATTCTTCGGCCCCCCAAGCATCAATTTGACGGCCACGTCCCGGCCGAAGTCGGTATCGACCGCCTCAATCACGCGGCCGAGCCCGCCGCGGCCGAGCTCGGACTTGAACTCGTACTTGTCGCCCACGGTCCTGCGGAGCGCCCCGGTTTTCAGGAGGCTTTCCGAATGCGGAGAAGCCGGAATCTCGACGACCGTCTTCACTCCCGATGCGAAGGCGGCCTTCAGATCGGAGTCCTGCGAATTCTCCGGCCTGTCTTCCTCTCCCCTCCACCTGAGCAGGGTCCTGCCGTCGGCGCCCCGCGGAAACAGGTCCTCGACACCCCTGCGCACGTCGTCGTCCACAGGCAGCCGGGAGAAACACTCCCCCATGTCTCCTCCGGCCTCATCCAGGCAGGCGGTTACAAGGCCTTCAAGATGCAGCCTGGTCTCCTTCTTCAGGTATCCCATCTCCTGCAGGAGGTCGGGGAGGTTCCTGCCGCGATCCTTGGCTTGAGATGCGGCGGCATATGCCAGCTGTTCCCTGGTGACGAACCGCATCTGGAGCGCCAGAAGCGCGAACAGGAGATCCGGCTCGCTTCTCATCTCGGGAATCACCTCCCAATTATTTCCATCTGTCCCCGACCGGGCGCGGCGATTGTGAACTGCGATCGCCAGGAATATTCTACCCGTAATCGATTAATGCAGCATTTCAGCGGGCAACTGGGGTGGCTTCTGGCCCTGCGGCCGGAGCACGGCGCGAAGCCCATGGGGCCTGCAGGCGTGGTCCGGAAACTCAGCAATCCTGTATCCGGATTTCGCCTGGGCGACTGTCCCGCCCCAGAATCCGCCTCTCGGGCAGCGGTTGTTGCGATACTGCTTCTCGGGCGCATTGAGGCACCATGCGGTCATGTTCCCAGCCATGTCCATTATCCCGTAGGGAGATTCGTCGACCGGGAACTCGCCGACCTGGCGAACCCGACGGCTCGTCTCATGCGTGTTGTTAGTGTTGCTGTATGTGTCGTCGTATTTCTCCCCCACGGGTAGATTCGGCCATCGACGCCGCGGGCGGCTTTCCATGCGAACTCGAGCAGAACAAGTTTCGTTCCGCAGGCATCGCAGGGGGCCGCTTCGAAAGGCCGGCCGGTCGCGCGGGTTCCCCTGCACGCGGGGCAGTAGGCGAGCTTGGAGGGCATCATGGATATCAGCTTCCGGACCTGGTCCATGCCGCATATCCCGTCCCTCAGCAGGATGCGGCCCAGCGGCACGCCGCCCGATTCGTGCGCCTTGCGCGCGACGTCCGCAAGGAGCGCAGCGTCGATGAGGCGCTCCTTCACGGCCAGGCCGATCATGATCACGTTCTCTTCAGCGTACGAAGGATGCCCCTCGGGGAGCGGATTCGAGAATGCGGATTCCACAGACATGAGATCCTCCGGACGGTGGAAGTAGCATGAGTCAATGGTACCGGCTTCCTGCTGGGCGGGCAAGGAGCGGCGGGTCTTGGAACCGTTGCGGGCGAGGCCTGCTCCGCTCTGCGGCGCGCGGCGGTTCAGGGCGCATGGAAAGGGCTTATCTGCCGGTCCTCAATCGCTCGGCGAGGCGGTCCTCGAGGGCGTCGATGGCGAGAATCTTCCGGACAATCCCTTCGATATCGTAGGGAATGCGCCTGAAGCGGATCCGGTCGCCGAAGAAGATTGCGTAGCATGCCCTCGGGTCGCCGTCGCGCGGCTGCCCGACCGACCCGACGTTGACTACGTACTTGCGGCCGGGCTCGAGAGGGAAGTCCGCCCCGGCCTCGGTCGGATAGAAGCAGGTTTTGTCATCGCGAATGAGGACTGGAAAGTGCGTGTGGCCGCAGAAGCAGATTCGCTTCACCAGCGGAAAAATCTCGGCCATCTGGCGCGGATTCCACAATTTGTGGCCGCTGCCGAAGCAATAGTCTGAAAGAGGATCCCTCACGGACCCGTGGACGAAAGTCAAATCCCCATCGTCGATTTGCAGCGGGAGATGCTCGAGGAAGTGCCAGCGGTCGTGCGTGTTGCCGAAGAGCTGGTAGAATTTCGGCTCCATCATGTCGTGCGTGTACTCGACTGCTTCCGCGGCGACATGGCTGAAGCCGAAAGGCTTGTTGATGACGGCCCAGTCGTGGTTTCCCGCCACGGTGATTGTCGCATGCTCCATCACGAAATCGGTCGTCTCGTTCGGGTTCGGACCGTAGCCGACTATGTCCCCGAGGCAGACGACATGGCGGATTCCGGCGGCGTGTATGTCCGCGTGCAAGGCCTCCATAGCCTCCATGTTGGCGTGTATGTCGGATATCACGGCGAACGGGGTTTCAAGCATGTGTTCAGCCTTCTCCAGCAAACACGGCGGCCGACTCCCCTAGCCGCCGAAGCAGCGTAGGACCATGAGCCTGTAGACGAACTTGCCCAGGAAATCGAAGGCCGGCCTGCCTTTCCTGACTTTTTCGATTCTCTCCAGCATCCATGACGTCACGAGCCGGTCGAAATCGTTCTCCATGGATCCGTGCTTCGCCACGAACACCTCGTAGTCGGCGACGGCAGAATCATCTTCCTGCGCGGA
>JBFZBV010000229.1:0-8235 GCA_041308285.1 Planctomycetota bacterium
CTGCCGTTCCTCACGCACATGCTGGAGGCGCTGGCCTGGCACGGCGGATTCTCGCTCCGGGCCCGGGCCTCTGGCGACGTGGAAGTGGACCCGCACCACCTCATGGAGGACGTCGGGATAGTGCTGGGCACGGCGGTCGCGCGCGCGCTCGACGGGTCCCCTCCGGTGGCGAGGGCGGGGTGCTTCCTCTTCCCCATGGACGGGAGCCTGGCGTCGGCGGCGGTGGACCTCTGCGGCAGGCCGAACCTGGTCTGGGACGCGGACCTCGGGCCCGAACCGATAGGCGGGGCGCCGCCGGCCCTGTTCAGGGACTTCTGGAAGGGAGTCTCGGACGGCCTCAGGGCGACGATGCACCTCTCGGTCCTGCGCAAGGACAACGACCACCACGCGGTTGAGGCGGTGTTCAAGGCCTTCGGCCGCGCACTCCGGGGCGCCGTGACGGAGACCGAATCGCGGGCGCCGGCGAGCAGCAAGGGGGCGATAGATGATTGACGTGGTCGACTACGGCGGCGGCAACGTCGGCAGCGTCGCGAGGTGCCTTTCGCGGCTCGGGGCTGATTTCAGGATGGCGGGGTCCGGAGCGGAGCTCGCGGCCTCGGCGAACCCGGTCCTCCTCCCCGGCGTGGGATCCTTCGGGGCGGTGATGAGGGCGCTCGAGTCCCGGGGCCTCGCCGGGGCGATTCCGCGGGCCGTGGCGTCGGGAAGGCATTTCCTGGGGATATGCGTCGGGCTCCAGGTCCTGTTCGAGGGGTCCGAGGAGTCTCCGGGCGTGCCGGGTCTCGGGCTGCTCGAAGGAAGCGTGACGAGGTTCAGGAAAGGCAAGGTCCCGCAGATTGGATGGAACAGGGTCGTGCCCGTCGGGGGCGGAGGCTGGCAGGAGGGCTTCGCGTACTTCGTCAACTCCTACGCGGCCGAGCCCGCGGACGGATCAGCGACGCTCTACGAAGCCGACTACCACGGGCCGTTCTGCGCCGCCGTGTCCAGGGGCCGGGTGCTGGCGTTCCAGTTCCACCCGGAGAAGAGCGGGCCGTTCGGCCAGGGGCTGATTCGGAGGTGGCTTGGTGCTGTGCAAGCGCATAATACCGTGCCTTGACGTGGACGACGGGCGGACCGTGAAAGGCGTCAGGTTCGCGGGGCTCCGAGACGTGGGCGATCCCGCGGAGCTCGGCAGGGCGTACCAGGACCAGGGCGCGGACGAGATCGTGTTCCTGGACGTGTCCGCGTCCGTGGAGGGGCGGCGCACAATGGCGGACGTGGCGGGGCGCGTTGCCCGGGACCTCTCCATCCCCTTCACGGTCGGCGGGGGCGTGTCGGACCTCGGGCACGTGTCGGCCCTCCTCGCGGCCGGGGCGGACAAGGTCACGGTCAACACCGCGGCGGTGCTCAGGCCGGCCCTCATAGGCGAGATCGCGCGCGAGTGCGGGTCGCAGTGCTGCGTCCTGGCGGTCGACGCGAGGCGCTCGGCCGGCGGGTCGTGGGAGGTGCTCACGCACGGCGGCCGGCGGCCCACGGGGATTGACGCGCTCGAATGGGCCGGGCGGGCGGCGGACCTCGGCGCGGGCGAAATCCTGCTCACATCCTGGGACAGGGACGGCACCGGGGAGGGGTTCGACCTCGATCTGACGAAGGCGTTCTCCTCGAAGCTGCCGGTCCCGGTCATAGCCTCGGGCGGCGCCTCGGGCCCGGAGAGCTTCGTCGAAGCGTTCATCGAGGGCGGCGCGGACGCGGCCCTCGCGGCGAGCATCTTCCACGACGGCAAGTGGACCGTCGGAGGTCTCAAGGCAATCCTCAGGGAGAGGGGAATCGAGGTGCGGCTGTGATAATCCCGAGCATAGATCTCATGGGCGGCCTCGCGGTTCAGCTCCGGCAGGGGCGGGAGCACGTTCTCACGTCGCCCAGGGACCCCCTCGAGCTCGCGGCGGAGTTCAACAGGTACGGCGAGGTTGCCGTAATCGACCTGGACGCGGCCATGGGCCGGGGCGACAACCTCGGCCTCGTGCGGGAGATGTGCCGCGTGGCGGACGTGCGCGCAGGGGGCGGCGTGCGCGACGAGAAGAGGGGCAGGGAGCTGCTCGCGGCGGGCGCGGCGTCCATCATCATAGGAACAGCCGCTGAGCCCGATCTGCTCTCCGCCTTCCCGCGGGACAGGGTGGTGGTCGCGCTGGACCACAGGGGCGGAAGGGTGGTCGACAGGGGCTGGACGCGGGACACTGGTGAGGATTTCCGCGCCCGCGCCGAGAGGCTCGCCCCGCACTGCGGCGGGTTCCTCGTGACCTTCGTGGACCGCGAAGGGGGGCTGGGCGGCATGGACATGGAAGAGGTCCGCTCATTGGCCGGGTCCCTCGGCAGGCCCGTGACAGTCGCCGGGGGCGTGGCCGGAACCGCCGAGGCAGCGGAAATCTCGAAGCTGGGCGCTGACGTCCAGGTCGGCATGGCTCTCTACACCGGCAGGCTCGACCTGGCGGAAGCCGTCGTGCGGTCGCTGGATTTCGGCAAGGCCGGCGGCCTCATGCCCACGGTCGTGCAGGACGGATCCGGCCAGGTCCTCATGCTCGCGTACAGCAGTCCCGAGTCGCTCGCGAGGGCCCTGCGCGAAGGAAAAGGCGTGTACTGGAGCAGGTCCAGGAACGAGATTTGGGAGAAGGGGGCCGTCTCGGGATCGGTGCAGTCGCTGGTGTCCTGCAGGGCCGACTGCGACCGCGACGCGCTGCTCTTCACCGTGAGCCAGACCGGGCCGGCCTGCCACGCGGGAACGTACAGCTGCTTCGGCCGCAGGAGATTCGGCCTCGGGACGCTGTTCGGCATACTGGGGAAGAGGAAGGCGGCCATGCCTGACGGATCGTACACCGCGACCCTGTTCAAGGACAGGACGAAGCTCCTGAGGAAAATCATGGAGGAGGCCTTCGAGGTCGCGATTGCGAAGGGGAGGCGGGAGACGGCATGGGAAATCTCGGACCTCGTGTATTTTCTCGGCGCACTGGCGGTGGACGAGGGGCTCGGCCTGAGGGACATCGAGGCGGAGCTCTCGTCCCGGCACAGGGGGGAGGACTAGATGGCGAGGGTGCTCAGAGGGAGGAGCGCATGGAAGGGGCTCCTCAAGCGCGGCAAGGAGGATTCCGCCTGGAGGGCGGAGATTTCGGAATCCGTGGCGGAGGTGCTGCGCGAAGTCAGGGCGCGCGGCGACGCGGCGCTGCGCGATTTCGCGAGACGGTTCGGCGATCCCCGCAGGGACCGCTTCCTGCTGGGGCAGGGCGAAATCGACAGGGCCGTGAAATCGCTCGACCTCGGGTCCCGCAGGGTGATTGACGCCGCGGCGGAGAACATCAGGGCGTTCGCCGAAACCGCGGCGCGGTCCGTGCGGCCGGTGCGCCTCAGGCGCCGGGGCTGGACCTGCGGGATTGATTTCGCGCCGGTCGCCAGTGCGGGGTGCTACGTCCCGGCGGGGCGCCACCCGCTGCCGTCCAGCGCGCTGATGACCGTGACGGCGGCCAGGGCCGCCGGCGTCCCGGACGTCTCCGTGGCCTGCCCGGCCCCGAGCCCGGAAGTGGTTTACGCGGCGGTCTCGGCCGGAGCGTCGAGGATATACGCCCTGGGGGGCGCCCAGGCCGTGGCGGCCTTCGCGTTCGGGACGAGGACGGTCGAGCCTGTGGACGTCATAGCCGGGCCCGGCAACGCGTACGTCACCGAGGCGAAGCGGCAGGTCCAGGGGGAGGTCGGAATCGACATGCTGGCGGGGCCGAGCGAGGTGGCGATAATAGCGGACTCCGGCGCCGACCCGGAGCTGGTGGCCCTGGACGCGCTTGCGCAGCTCGAGCACGACCCCGACGCGCGCGCGTGGGTGTTCACGGACGACGCCAGGGCGGCGAACCTCATCGCGTCCGCGCTTGACAGGCTCGCGTCCCGGCCCGGCATGCAGGGGTTCCTGCCGGAATCGGCGGAGTCCGCGGCTGTCATGGTCTTCGGGTCGCTGTCGGAGTGCGCCCGCGCCTCGGACCTGGTCGCGCCCGAGCATCTCGAGCTGTCGGTCGCGGATCCGTGGGCGCTCAAGGCGGAAGTGTCGAACTACGGCGCGCTGTTCCTGGGCTATTCGACGTCGGTTCCGCTCGGCGACTACGCCGCCGGGCCCAACCACACGCTGCCCACCGGCCGGACGGCGAGGTTCGCGGGCGGGCTCGGCCCGCTGACGTTCATGAGGGCGCGGTCGTGGGTGGACGCGTCCGGCGGCGCGGGCCGCCTCGCGCGCCTGGCCGCGGACTTCGCGGCCATCGAGGGGCTGGCCGTGCACGGCGAGTCCGCGCTTTCGAGGATTCCAGCAGAGCGGGAGAGGAGGGTCAGATGAGGAAAGGGGCTCAATCGGGCGGCAGGAGGAAGCCGGGGCTCAAGTCGTTCGCGGAGAGGGCGGTACAGCTCGGGGCCGTGTCGGCGAAGGTGATAGACGCGGCCGCGATCCGCACCGGGCCGTGGGTGAGGCTCAAGTGCAGGTTCGGGTGCGGCGGCTACGGCATGTCCCTGTGCTGCCCGCCGTGGACGCCGACGCCCTCGGAGATGCGGGAAGTCCTGGACAGCTACTCCAAGGCGGTGTTCTTCGAGGCGAGGAGGGCGGTCACGAAAATCGCCGTGACGCTGGAGCGCGAGGTCTTCCTGTCGGGCTGCTACAAGGCCTTCGGCCTCGGCGCGGGGCCCTGCTCGCTCTGCAAGGGGGCGTGCGCGCTCGGCAAGGGCTGCAGGCACCCGCGGCAGGCCAGGCCCTGCCTGGAGGGCTGCGGGGTCGACGTGTTCGCCACGGCCAGGGGGAACGGCTTCGAAATCGATGTCGTCCGAACGAGGACCGACAGGACCCACTTCTTCGGGGCGGTGCTCGTGGAGTAGCCCGGGGCGCCTGGTGGCGGAGGCGGCGGCAATCGCGTAGAATTGCCTTTGGCCACATGAGATTTTTCGAAACTACCTTTCTGAACGGCCCAGCGGGGGACCCGGCCCTCTACGTCGAGCTGAACGGCGAGGGCAGGTCAATCCTCTTCGACTGCGGGAAGCTCCACCGCATGAAGCCGGCCCAGGCGCTCCGCCTGACAGACGTGTTCGTGACGCACACCCACATCGACCACTTCGTGGGATTCGACCAGCTGCTCAGAATCCTTCTCGGGTCGGACAGGAGGGTCAGGATATGGGGGCCGAGGGTAATCATCGGGAACGTCGAGGGGAAGCTCGCCGGCTACACATGGAACCTCGTGGACGGCCAGACGCTGGAGATTGAGGCTGTGGAGCTCTGCGGCGGCGAAGCCCGGAGCAAGACGTTCAACTGCGGCGAGGCGTTCTCCCCGGGCAGGCGCGCCGAGTCCCTGCGCCTCCCCGGAGAGGGCAGGGCCTTGTCGGACGGGACGGTGGAAATCCGCTACGCTGAGCTGGACCACATCATACCCAGCATAGCCTACTCGGCTTCCGGCATGGCCAGGACCAACGTGGACCCGGAAGCCCTCGGGAGGGACGGTCTCGAGGCCGGTCCGTGGCTCGGGCCGGTCAAGGAGGCAGCGGCTTCCGGAGCGGACGGCGCCCAGGTGATTCGCACGCCCGCGGGCGGGATGACGCTCGGCGAGTTCCGCGAGCGGTACGTGAGGACGACCCGGGGGGAGAAAATCGCCTACGTGGCGGACAGCCTCTACAGCGAGGCGAACCTGGCGAAGGTGGTGCCGCTTGCCGCGGGCGCGGACGTGCTCTTCTGCGAGGGGGGCTTCCTCGAGTGCGACGCGGCGAAGGCGGCCGAGGCCCGGCACCTCACGGCGTCCCAGGCCGGCCGGATAGGCAGGGAGGCAGGCTGCGGCAGCGTGGAGATATTCCACTTCTCCCCCAAGTATTCGGACAGGTTCGACGACTTGTACGACGAATGCGAGCTGGGTTTCCGCGGGCTGGCCGGCGCCGGCCCGGACTGCGGACCCGGCGGACCCTGAAAGCGAAGGAGGCTCCATGGAACGCGACGGGACCGGGAAAGGCTTGTCCAGGCGGGAGTTCATCAGGGCGGGAGCCGCGGCCGCGGCTGCGGCGGGCATCGCGGCCTCGGTTCCGGGCGGGGCCCTTTTCGGCGAGGAAGCCAAAAAGGAAGAGCCGAAGCCCGAGTGGAAGAACAAGCAGGACTGCATGAAATACCGCAGGCTCGGCAGGACGAATCTCATGGTGTCCGAAATCGGGTTCGGCGCCATGGGCCTCATGGAGACGAACTGCACAATCGTGTTCGACGCGATGGAGAAGGGCGTGAACTACATCGACACCGCGTCGAGCTACGTCGGCGGCCGGAGCGAGAAAGCGCTCGCGGACGTCGTGAAGAAGAGCAGGGACAAGTTCTGGATTAACACGAAGACGAGCGGGGTGTTCCGCAGGGCGGAGGTGGCGCCGGACGCCGGTGCGCTCTTCGCCAGGATTCTCGACGAGAGCCTCGGACGGCTCAAGACCGACCGCGTGGACGGAATCATGGTGCACGGGGCCGAGAACGCGGACCAGGTCGGAAACGACGACCTGTTCAACGCTTTCGAGAAGGCCAAGAAGGCCGGCAAGGCGCGGTTCTTCGGCGTCTCCTGCCACCAGAACATGGCTGAGACGCTCAAGGCCGCGGTGGAGACCGGCAGGTACGACCTTGTCATGTCGACCTACAACGTCGCGAACTCCGCCGCGCTCAAGCCGCTCCTCGACCTGTGCGAGAAGAAGGACGTCGGTTTCGTGGCCATGAAGGCGGCGAAGCCCGTGGTCTGGAAGATCGGCCAGTATCTGCCCGACTCCAAGCTCACGCCGCACCAGACCTGCTTCAAATGGGTTCTCGAGTCCCACAAGGCGGTGAGCACCGTAATCCCCCACATGGTGAGCCTCGAACAGGTCAAGGAGAACGTCAGGGTCCCGAAGCTCAGGATGACGGGAGAGGAGGAGTCGAGCTTCCGCAGGAAGGCCCTGGAGAGCGCGCAGGGGGAGTGCTGCTCGATGTGCGGCGGGTGCGCGGCGGTCTGCGATCGCGGCGTTCGCGTCCCCGACATTATGAGGTTCATGATGTACCTGCGGAGCCCGGGCGAGGAGGAAATGGCCAGGGAGGGCTACGCGTCCCTGGGCCCGGCCGAGTCCGCGGCGGCCTGCGACGCCTGCATGCGCTGCCTTTCCGCCTGCCCCATGGGCATAGACATACCCGGAAGAATCCGGGAGGCGCACTCCCGGCTGACGGTATGAGGAGTCTCGAACAGAGGAGGGGAGATGAAGGGGTTTGCTGCCGCCTTGACTGCCGCCCTGACCGCCGTTCTGCCGCTCGCCTGCTCCGACGGCGACCAGTGGCAGGACCGCGAGACGCTGAAAAACATCCAGGACAATCGTGCGGAGGCCGGGGGAGGGCCGGCCGGGCCGAAGCCCGCTGAGCCCGCCGGGCCGGCGCCCGAGACACTGCTCGATTCCGCGAGGATTCCTGGAATGGCCGCCGAAGGGCTCAAGACCTACCCCGGCCCGGCGCTATCCGACTACATCGACGGGGAGGCGGAGCTGTACTTCGCGTTCGGATTCGTCTCGCTCGCCACTGCGAAGGTGACGCCCAAGGACGGGAAGCCCGCCCGGGTGAATGTGTACCTCATGTCCTCCCCGCTCGCGGCGTTCGGCGTGTTCACCCAGTATTCGGATCCGGAGAGCCACGCGTACCTCGGAGGGACCAGGGCAAACGGAAGGCCAGGCGCCGCGGATTTCCTGAAAGGGCCCTATTTCGTGCAGGTCAGGCCCGAGGATGAAGACATCCCGTCCGAGGCGATGGCTTCCATAGGGTTCAAGGTGCTGGAGCCCGTGGAGGGCGAGGCTCTCGATCCTCCGCAGTTCAAGACCTTCCCCCAGGAGGGCAGAGTCCGGCACTCGGAGAGGTATTTCGCGGACGACTACCTCGGCGTCAAAGGCCTGTCGCAGGTCTTCGAGTGCACATACAGGAAGGGAGAAACCGAATTCAAGGCCTTCGCGTCTTGCCAGAAGGATGCCGCCGCAGCAGCGGCGCTCTTCAAGACCGCCTCGGCCCTGCTCGCGAAGGACGCGACCAGGGAGACGGAGAAGGCGTTCGGCAGGGACCGCCACGACAGGCTGCTGTACTTCAGGACCAAAGGCAGCGCATTGCTCGGGTGCGTGAATCCGCCTGCGTTCGAGGACGCTGCGGACGTAATCGAAAAAACAGCCGCTGGATTCTGAAAAACTATTTTTTTAATTTGACTTTGGTTAATTTTAGGATATAATAGGATT
>JBFZBV010000230.1:0-7168 GCA_041308285.1 Planctomycetota bacterium
GCCGAGGAATTCCCGGGGACGGCCGCCGCGGCGAAGGCTTCTGCCAGGGCGGAGGAGCTCGAGAGCGCGGACAAGGCGCGGCTCAAGACCGAGGACGACGCCGAGGCCGCCCTCGCGGAAATCGAGAGCAGGGCCAACCAGCTCATGAAGGACTGGTTCTTCGGGAAAGCCCTCGGCGAGTTCGACGCTTTCCCGTACGACATGTTCAAGAAGACGCAGGCGGCGGGGAAAATCCAGGCGAGGAAGAACTATGTCCAGCAGAAGGCGGCCTCGACGTTCGCGCAGGTTTCGTCCTCCGCGGAGTCGTTCAAGTCCCAGGGCGACCTCAAAAAGGCGAAGGAGCTCTTCGAGAAGGTCGTGTCGTCCTTCGGGATGGAGCAATTCGTCGCCGCGGCGAGGAAGAAGGTCGGAGAGCTCGATGCCGAGGAGCAGAAGAACAGGAAGGAGGCCGCGGACCGGACCTTCGCCGAGGACGAGACGCTGTTCAACGAGTTCGCCGGCCGGGCGGACGAATCCGCCAGGGCCTTCGAATACGAGACGGCCGCCGAGGAGATGAGCAAGGTCGTCCCGCAGGCCGGCGCGGATGGGAAGACCCTGAAGACGGCCGCCTTCCAGAAAAAAGCCTCCGCCAAGGTCCAGGACTTCCGGAATCTCGCGAGACTGCAGAAACAGGTCATCGAGGGCGTGAACAGCCAGCCGGGCAGGATTCAGCTCGAGATTGCAAAGACCCAGGGCACGGCCGATTCGAGAATCGCGCGGATTCTGAGCGCGGACGAGAAAGGCATCAAGATACAGGTCGGGCCCGGGAAGACCGGCCTTGCGTGGACCGACCTCACGGGATCGGAATACCACGCGCTCGGGACGCAGGCTCTCGCCAGGAACGCGGAATCCCACCTGCTCCTGGGCGTCTTCGCGCTCTTCCGCGGAGGCGACCTGGCCCCCGAGATAAAGGGGCATTTCGAGCAGGCCCTCGAGAGCGGAGTGCCGGAGGTCCGCAGGGAGGCGAAGGAGTACCTGGACCGCCTGTCCCTCGGCGCCTCGGGGGGCGGCAGGCAGGTCGAGGAGGAGGCCAAGGCCTTCTTCGACGAATTCCGCGCCGTCTACTTGAAGGCCTGGCGCGAACCCGATCCCGACGAGGCGGTCAAGCTCTTCCAGAAGGCCCAGGAGATGCTCCTGGAACTCCGGGACAAGTTCGGCGACACCAGGTTCGTCCGGGAGCTAGGCAGCAGGAAGTAGCCACGCGACGTCCCGGCCCGGGACGGGGTGAGCATATGACGAAGACGGACCTCCTTGCGCTGGAAATCCGGGACTGCGAATCCGGAGCGACCTTCAGGATGTCGGTCAAGGCGCATGCGAAGGCCGACAGGGTCGCGGGCGTGCACGGAGGCGCGCTCAGGGCGGAGGTCTCCGCCGCCAGGGAGCGGGGGAAGGCCAACGAGGCGCTGGTGAAGCTTGTCGCGGCCGCGCTGGGAATCCCCAGGCGGGACGTTGAAATCGTCAAAGGCGGCATGTCGAGGGACAAGGTCGTCCGTGTGGCGGGGCTGAAGGCCTCGGACCTCAGGCGCAGAATTGCGGATGCCTCCGGGGGAGGCCCCGGGACCGGGCCGTCGACGTCGGAGGGGGCTTGAAGATTAGGAATGCTGCCGGGAAGACGCTGTATCTGGCGGCTGTTTTCACGCCGGTGTTCACGCTCACCATGGTCGCCCTCAAGCCGTCGGCCCTTTCTCCCGCCGGGGCGGGATTCGCGTATTTCCTCCTCTCCGTCCTCTTCCTGGGCATGGTGACCCTCGCGTCAGTGGTCCAGGGCCGGATATCGATGGACCTGCCTGCCGGGGGCGTCTTCCTGGGCCTAGCCTGGCTTCTCTCGGCGGTGACGTCCGTCCTCTCGTCTCCTCTGCCGCTGCATTCCCTGGGAGCATCCATGCCTCTGCTGGCCCATTTCGTCATGTACCTCGGATTCCTGGCCGCCGCCGGCGACAGGGATTTCGGCAAGATTGCGCTCAAGTCCGTCGCGGCGACCGCCTTCGTGCTGTCCGCGTTCGAGATATGGGCGTTCCTCGGGCGCGGGGCGTCCGGCGCGGCCGCGCCGGCCCCGGTTTCTGACGGGCTCGAGACGCTCCTCCTCCTCGTTATTCCGGCGACGATGGGCCTGCTGTTCAACAGCATCCACGAGAAGATGGATCCGTCGGTGGCGTCGAGGCGTGTGCTGTACGGAATCGCCCTGGTGGTATTCGCGGTCGCCCTGTTCTACCGCGGCAGCGTCGCGTCATGGGCGTCGCTCGCCGCCGGCACGGCGCTGTTCCTGGTCTACGCCGGCGCGGAGTACATGAGGCGCAACGCGAGGGGTCTCGCCGTCGCGGGCGCGCTGGTCGCGCTCGTCGCGTCCTGCGCGGCGGCCTCCGTGGCAATGTCCGACGCGCCCATGCCGGGATACCGCAATCCGGCCGCCGACCTGGATGCGGTGGCCGGCGATTGGAGCCGGAACTGGCCGGCCGCGATCGAGAACCCGCTCCTCGGCGAGGGTTTCGAATCCTTCGGCCCTGGTCCCGGCCGGCCCCGAGGCGCGTCCATCCTCGCGCTGGCCAGGTCGGCGGGCGTGCCTGCCGCGGCCGCGTTCTTCCTGTTCTTCGCCGTGTCGTTCGTCGCCGTGCGGCCCAGGGGGGCGGCCGGGGTCAAGGAATACGAGATGCCGCGGGTGGAAATCCAGAAGAGGAGGCCGGTGCCCGCAGTCGAGCTCGCGATTGCCGGCGCCCTGGGCGGCTGCATCGCCCTGGGGCTGGCGTGGCCCTCCGCCGCGCACTCCCGGACGTTCCTCGTGGCCGTGCTCCCGCTGTGGCTGATCTTCTTCTCGGTGTCCTTCAGCTACAAGCATTTCTCCCTCAACGTCTACAACAAGAGGGATTTCGTCTCAATCGGCGCGGCCTGCGGCTGCGCGGCGGCCCTGGCAGGCGGGTTCTTAGGGCCGACGCTGCGCGATTTCGGGATTCTCTCAGCGGTGGTGGTCTTTCTCGCAATCGCGTCCGGCAGGGCCGGGTCGGAGCCGGGCGGCAGGAGGGAGATAAATCTCAGAGATTGGAGGAAGCTCAGGACCGCGCTCGGCCTCGCAAGCCTCGCGCTGGCAACCGGTTCGGCCGTGCTCCTCGCCCTCGCCCTGTCCGGGGCCGAGGTGGCGGGGATACGCTTCCTCGCCTGAGAACCCTGCCGGGGCTCCGCGGTCTTCAGGCGGTCCCGGAATTGCGCGTGCGGCGAGGCTTCTTGACACCGGTCGAAATGCGGGATTATCATGAAGCCCGCTCGCGGGGACCGAATCTGCGAGACGGTTGCGGCCCCGCGGTTCAGGCGGCCGCGCACTTCGCACGCGAGACGGGGGCATCTTCACGACTCCCGCGGCCTGCGGGCGATGTGCGTCCCGGCGCGGCGAGCGTACAGGTCGACCCCGGCATTCTGGCGCATGATATGGGACCCAAATTCTTCCTCAAGGTTCAAAAGGACGGCAAGCTCGTCGCCGAAAAGGAGATTACGGCGCGGAAGACCATCCTCGGCCGCGGCGAAGGCGGGGGAACCGCGGATGAAGGCAGGATTTTTCTCGACGACGAGACCGTCTCCTTCGACCACGCGCAGGTCCAGATTCGCGGCGAAGACGTCCTGATCCAGGACCTCAAGAGCCGCAACAGAGTCCTGGTCAACGGCCAGTTCATAAACCCCGGAGTGTTCTACAGGCTCCGGAACGGCGATTTGATAGAGATATGCGCCTTCGCAATCAGGCTCGAGGTCAGAACCCCCAGGGTCGCCCCCCCGATTGAGCCGGTCCCCGCATCGGTCGGGCCCTTCTCGCTCGCTGTGCTCTCCTCCCCGGCGGCCGTGGCAGCCTGCGATTTCCACGCCTTCCAGACCCTGCCCGACGGCAGGGCGGGCATATGCATCGGCACCGTCTCCGGCAAGATGGAAATCAGGGAGGAGACCGCCTCGGAATGCTGCGCGGCGCTCAGAATCGAGGCGGCGAAAGGCGGCAGCCCGGGGGAGGTCCTCGCGAGACTGGGCGCGTCCCTGAAGGCCGATCCGCCGACGGGCAACCCGGTGAGCGCGGTCTTCGGGATACTGGACGGCGAGAAGCTCGCCTTCAGGTTCGCTTCGGCGGGATTGGTCGCCGCCGCATTCTTCAACAAGGCCAAGCCGGCCGCCCTGAAGCATATACCCCCCGATTCGGGGCCCCTGAACTCCGACGGCGCGCCTCCCTCAATCCCGGAAAAAGTCGTCAAGTTCAAGGACGGCGACGTCCTGCTCCTTGTCACGCCCGGAGTCCTGGATTCGTCCTTCTCGCCCGACCACCAGGAGACGCAGCAGCTCAGGAACGTGGTGCGCGAGGAGCTGATTGAGGCGTGGAGCGACAGCCTGCCGAGCTTCCTGGACCGCCTCAAGGCGAGAATCGGCGAGGTCGAATGCAAGGTGGGCCCGTTCGGAATCCAGGGGCTCTGCCGCGTGGCGGGGCAGGCCTCGGGAGGCGGGGTAAAAGCCATGATGCCGCTCGTCGAGGAGGCGGTGCGCAAGCATCTCAAGAGCCAGGCCCCTTCGCGCGACCTCACGGTGTTCGCCATAGAGAAGTGAGGCCCCCCTGGCGGAACGTATGTCGGGCAATCCGTCTCCCGGAAAGGACCTCCTGGCAGTCGGCGGCATAGCGGCCTTCTGCGTGCTGGGGATGGCGTGCTCGAGCGCGGTCCTCGCGCTCGTCGCGGCCCTGCCGGGTGTGATGGCGGCGGAGATTGTTTTTTTCGGCGCCGCGCCGCTGGCCCTCGGCCGACTCGCCGGGCTCGACCGCCGGACCATGGCCCCCCTGGCGCAGAAGCCTGCCGTCTGGGCCGCGGCCGCCCTGGCTGCTCCCGCCGCCGTCGCCGTGGCCGTGTACTTCGAGGGGTTCCAGGAGACGTACATCCTCAGGTTCCAGGAGGACCTGCTCTCGATGTACAGGGAGATGTTCAGCCCTTCGAGCGCCCATCCCGCTGTCGTGTTCTTCGCCGTGGCCCTGGCGCCGGCGGTGTGCGAGGAAATCTTCTTCCGCGGGTTCCTGCAGGGCGCTCTGGCCAGGCGCATGCCCCCCGCCGCTGCGGTCCTTGCGTCGGCCGCGCTGTTCGCAGTCACGCACATGCCGGCGGAAATCATCCCGCCCATATTCATGCTCGGGATTCTTCTCGGGACCCTGAGGCAGGTCACGGGGTCCCTCGCCGCGCCGATGGCTGCGCATTTCCTGAACAACTGCCTGGCGGTGGGATTCGCGTGGGAGCGGCTGGGGCCTATCGAGGACGCCCTCTCCTACGGGCACCTGAGGTTCGCGGCCTCGATTGCTGCCTTCGCCGGGGCCTGCGCCGCCGCATGGGCGCTCGGAAGGACCCGGCCGGCGGAAATCGGGCCGGGCGCGGGAGGCGGATCCGCCTAGCCGATTCCTGCCCCTGCGGCCCCGTCCGGAGGATAGGCGGGGAGCCTCGACGCCTCCCTCAGGATTTTCCCCCACCTCAGATCGAAGAGGAACGCCCAGTCCTCGGGCCTTTCGAGGATGTACTTCTCGAATTCCGAGGACCATCTCCTCGTCGCCGCGGCGAGGTCCTTCTCCACGTAGGGGTCGCCGGCCCTGATTTCCAGGCGTCCGTTTCGCACGCTCACGTATCCCGGCACGATTGGGCAGCCGGTCTTCGCGGAGAAACGCGCCGGCCAGGATGGCAGGTGGACCGGCCGGCCGAAGAAGGTGGACTCAATCGACTCGGACGTCTTCTTCATGAGGTCGGTGGTGGCGACGATGAACTTGCCCGATTTGATGACCCTGAGGATGTTCCTGGCGACAGTGCTCTTCTCCATGTCGTCGATGACGAGGAGCTCCACGCCGAGCATCTTGATGAACTTCCTCTGGATTTCGGCCCTTTTGGGCGTAGGGGGACCCTTGGAGAGGACTACGGTGGGCACCGCGCGGGCGAAGAATGCGGCCGAGAGCACTCCGCCCACGCAGTGCGGGAGCAGCAGGAATCCCGCGCCGTGCTCGCTCATGACCGCGGCTATCTTCCCGGCGGACCCCTCCTCGAACCCCATGCGGCCGGACGCGGCCGCCGCGCCGCTCCGGATAACCACCAGGAACAGCGACGCGACTTCCGCGAGGTTGTCGACGAGGCGCCGGTAGATCTCCCCGCCGCGCCCGGGCCGGCCCGAGAGCAGCGCGGCGTCCCGGGCGGCCTTCCGCCAGGGATTCAGCGGGAACCAGTAGAACGCCCTGAGGAGCGCGCAGGAGAAGGCGATGCAGTTCTCGTGGAATCCCGGGGGAAGCCGGGGAGACAGGTCAAGGAGCGCGTCCAGGAGGTACACCCCCGCCTCCTTGAGCTTCTCCCAGCCCACGAATCTCCTCAGTTTCCGCCTTGCGGACCGGGGAAGAAAGGCCATGCGCTCGACCTCGGGGTTATGACGAGGCGAATTCCGCCGAGACCTGCACTTCCGGGTGCAGGCTCGCGCGCACCGGGCAGATCTCCGCCGCCCTTCTCAGCCGGGCCATGTCCTTCTCGGAGTACTCCCTGCCGGCGGGGAGGATAATCCTGGCTCGGAGCGACCCGATGCGCCTCCGGGGACTCTGGACCATCTCCTTCTCGATTACGACCCTCGTCCCCTTGACGTCCATTCCGGCGCGGTCGGCGACGATGCCCATCGTGGTGAGCATGCAGGTGGAGAGCGCGGCGGCCACGAGATCGGTCGGGGAGAACTTCTCGGCCCTGCCCATGTTGTCTGCGGGCGCGTCGGTCATGATTTCGCTGCCCGAAGGGCCGTGCACGGCCCTGCATCGGAGATTGCCCTCGTAGGTCACGTCGATTTGCACTGACATCGGGTCGAAACCTTGATTTAAGAATCGTCCGGACATCCAGACGAGGGCGGATTATATCCGAGGGGAGGCGGGAAATTAACCCGAAAGGCGCCCGGAGGAGGCGGATTCATTCCACCGAGCCCGGCATGCGCTTGCGCGGCACGCGCGGGGCGCCGCACATATGCGTCAAATTAAGAATTCCCGAAGTGACCGTAATTATGGGGAAACCCTTTTGGAAAAGGGTTTCCCCACGCCCTTTCCGAAAACTTTTCTTTGATGGAGTTCCGGGAGGGGGGCTCGAATCATTCATGAATCCCGTCAGGTTCCCGGACTCGA
>JBFZBV010000231.1:0-3237 GCA_041308285.1 Planctomycetota bacterium
CCGAGGCGGCCGGCCTGGCTGCGGCGGTCGCCGCGGTCTCCGCGGCCTCCGCGCCTGCGCGGGGCCGCCGCGCCGCGGCGGTCCATTTCGCCGCGTTCTCCGCGGCCTTCCTGGCCGTGTCCGCCCCCTACCTGCTCCACATACGGATTGAGTCCGGCGCGTTCGCGCTGACCAGGAAGAAGGAGGTCTCCCACCTTCTCAACCCGGCGGCCGCCGGCGGGGGGGGCGCAGTCGCGAAGCTGGCCGGCGACGCCGGCGCCGTGCTCGACGCCCTTCTCGGGGCGGGGTCGTACGCCGTGGCAATCCTCGCCGCGGCCGGGTTCGCGTTCCGCGCCGCGGGCAGGCGGCTGTCCGCCTCGGACCTGTACTCCCTGGCCCCGGCCGCGGCCTGGGCGGCGATGGATTTCATGCTGGTCATGTCCCACGGGTATCTCAGCCGCAGGCACATGCTCCCGGCCGCGGCGTGCCTCGCCCCGCTCGCCGGGGCGGGCCTCTGGGAATCGGCTTCGCGCCTCGCGGGAATCGCATCCCGGGTCTCGGCACGAATCCCGCGGGAAGGCGCCGCCGCGGCGGTCCTCTGCGCGGCAGCCGCCGGGGCCGCCGCTTCCTCCGTCCAGGCTCTCCGGCCCCGGCGGGCGGACAAGCAGTTCGAGAAGGTCATGGGGGCCTCGGTCGGGGCGGTCGCGGGCGCGGACGCGAGAATCGTTTCCACCATGGCGAGGCTGCCCTTCTACGCGGGCTGCACGCAGATTGAGTTCCCGCCGTACGGCGGGCCCGCGGAGGTGAGGGAGTACGTGGACGCCAACCGCGCCTCGTTCCTGATTGTGGATTTGAAGGATCCGATTCTTCCGAGGTTCCACGAGGGCTTCCTGGCGCATTTCGAGCCTGCCGCCGCCGCTGGGAAGGGGCCTCCCGGCTACGCCCTGAGGGCCAGGTGGGTGCTCAGGAGCCGCGGGGAGGAGATGGACGTGCTCATGTTCGAGGTGGCGGGCCGGGGCGAATCGCCTTGAATACCGCCCGGCCGGTTCTATCATTGGCCCTGCTTATTTGGTTCCGGCTCGTCCGGATTATGAAGGCCCGGGGCCGGCCTCGGGCGGATCCGCCGGAGCGCCGTCGCCTGAAGGGGGATTCGGGTTGAAGGTGGCTATCGTACACGACTGGCTCACCGGCATGAGGGGCGGCGAGAAGTGCCTCGAGGTCTTCTGCGAGCTGTTCCCGGACGCGGACCTCTACACCCTCCTGCACGTCGCCGGGTCCGCCTCCCCTGTGATTGAAGGCATGAGGATTCGGACCTCGTTCATAGACAGGCTCCCGGCCGCGAAGACCAGGTACCGCTCGTACCTGCCGCTCTTCCCCGCGGCCGTCGAGAGCTTCGACCTCCGCGGGTACGACCTCGTGCTGTCTTCCTCGCACTGCGCGGCGAAGGGGGTGATTCCGCCGCCCGGATCCGTCCACGTGTGCTACATATACACGCCCATGCGATACGCGTACGACATGTACCACCAGTACTTCCCGCCCGGGAGGACCGGAATCGCCTCGAGGATTCTGATACCGCTGTTCATGAACTACCTCAGGACCTGGGACACCGCGTCGTCGGCGAGGGTGGACAGGTTCGTCGCGATATCCCGCCACGTCGCGCATGTAGGTGAGGTAGCTGTGAAGGCCGAGCTCCCAGGTGTCCCGATAGGCCTGGACCATCTCGGGCTCGCGCGTTAGGTCGCCGTCCTCGTTGTGCTTCACGTCCCTCTTGCGGATGAACGGCTGGAAGTTGGACCCGAACTTCACTCCGTAGGGAGGGTCCATGTATATCATCTGTACCTGGCCCCCGAGGGACTCGAAGCGCAAAAGCGAGTTCATGACGACCAGCGAGTCTCCGAGTATCATTCGGTTTACCCACTTGTCCCTGTGCTCGTAGGCTCTGAGGACCTGTTCCGCCAGCGGGCGCTCCTCGGCTCCGAACAGGGTTTCGAGGAAATCCGACTGCCCGTCGCGCTTGTGCTCCTTGAGCGTCTCGAGGATGACCTTGGTCGATAGTCTCTCGTGAACGAAGAGGGGAAGCGTCGGCACATCGAAAGAGAGCCGCTCGGCCTTGCCGGCCCAGTTCAGGAAAGGCCCGGAAATGCGGCGAAGGCGGCTTTCAGCCTCTGAAATCCGGGATCTGAGGTTCTCTATCTTCGCGTAGCCTGCCGGCGAGGCAGGTTCCTTCGCCGAATCGGCAATCCGCAGTCCGCAATCCGCAATCTCTTTTATCAGCTCCTCGCCTTGCTCGCGCGCTGCGTTTCCGCCGTCCCAGCACAGCTCCGGCGCAAGGGAGGAGTCGAAGCGATAAGTAACGGGAGCTTTCGCCTTCTTGAAGTGGGCTTGCGCCCCGATTTCCGGCCGCGCAGGCAGGTCGGATTCGGGATGCCGGTAGGACTCCGTATTTTTCGCCGGCGCCGAGGCCTTCTTCTTGCGCGGCATAGCCACCTCGGATTAAGAAGAGCGTCTGAGCCCAGAGATTATCACTGCATGCCCCGGGCCACAAGATTCGTCTCCGGTTACATCATGCCCGGTCTGATCACGGCTTCCGCCCGACTGCCGAGGCGATGAAGGCGGAGATTTCGTCCCTGAACCTCGGCCTGGAGAACCCGAGGGTGTTCCGCCTGATTGCCTCGCGGTCGGCGAACGCCTTCTCCTCGCGCACGAAGCGCTCGAGCGCGGATACGAGGGCATCCGCGGTCTGCTCGCGGAAGAATATGCCGGTGGGGGCGGTCCCCCCGCGGGATTCGTCCATGCCCGCGACCGTCTCGAGCGCGCCGCCCGCGCCGAATGCTATGACCGGCCTGCCGCAGGCCTGCGCCTCGAGGGGAGTGATTCCGAAATCCTCCTCGCCGGGGAAGACGAAGGCCCTGCAGGCCGAGTACCGCGCCGCGAGGACGCCCCTGTCCTGCCACCCGAGGAAGGTCACGTTGCTCTTCGCCATGGCCCTGAGCCTGTCCTCCTCCGGCCCTGATCCTATGACGACCAGCGGAAGGCCCGTCTCGTTGAACGCCTCCACGGCGAGGTCGATTCTCTTGTACGGGACGAGGGCGGAGACCGCCAGGAAGAAGTCGCCCCTCTCCGGGCCGGGGACGAAGAAATCCAGGTCCACGGGCGGGTAGATGACCTCGCTCGGCCTCCTGTAGTAGAGCTCGACCCTGCGCGCGACGTGGCGGGATATCGCGACGAACCTGTCCACCCTCGCCGACGACGCGGTGT
>JBFZBV010000232.1:0-3582 GCA_041308285.1 Planctomycetota bacterium
ACGTGAAGTTCTTCGGGTTCTGGGCCAGCGGAATCTTCAAGTCGAATATGCCCGCCAGGCCCGTCTCCGGGTCCTTCTCCGGCCAGTCGGAAATCGTGCGGAAGAAGTTCCACTTGACCGACGCAAGCAGGTTGCCGATGTCGGCCCTGCGATCGTACTGCTTTATGTAGATTGTCTCCGGCGCCGTGGAGAAATCGGTGAGGATTATGTCCTGCCCGCCTTCCCTGAGGTTCGCCGTGTCCAGCACCATGCGGAGCTCGAGCCCCTCCATGAGGCCGTGGGCAATCTTTATGTATCCCTGGGAGTAAGCGTTGTCGTCGTACCTGTAGACGAGGTCGGTCGTGCCGAGCCCGTACCGGCCGGATTCGGCGAATCCGACGCAGTACTCGTAGCCGCCCTCGACGTACCAGACCTTCTCGTCGAGCGTCCTCACGCCCTCGAAGGGAGGCAGGTGAATCAGCGCGTGGAAGAAGCTGTTCCTGCCGGTGATCAGGGGAGCAAGGGATATCCTCGTGGCGATCCCGAACACGGTCGTGAGCCCCGGCTTGACCAGCTCCGGCTTCTCGCCCTTCTCGGTCGAAGGCTCCCGGGGCGTGTCGCCGGGGGCGACGTAATCCTTGCGTTCGCCCCCCCCCTCCTCGTCGTCGGGCTTCTCTCCGGGAAGCGGGATTTCAGGTTCCGGCTCCTTGCCCTCGGTGGAGTATCTCTTCCTGATTTCCTCCTCGATTTGAGTCATCAGTTCCTGCGGCGGATCAGGAAGGCTCTTCTCGAACTCGGTCAGCCCTCCCGGCGTGGGGAGGCTCGTCCGCGAGAGGTGCAGGGCGTTCGCAGCCAGGGATCGGGCCTCGACGGAAGCCGGGTTCAGCGAAAGGGCCTGAGAGAAGTAGAGGTAGGCGGCCCTGTACCTCTTCTTGGACAGCGACTCCTTGCCAAGCCTCATGGCATCCGGGTAGATGAGGGTGGTCGAATCTGATCCGCCTTCCGCCTTTTCCTGCGCCATGGCCGGCACGGGCGCGGCGACGACTGCGCAGAGGGCCAGCGCGAGCAGCAACCTCCGTAAGGTTCGGATTCTCATGAACATAGGACGGGCCTGAAAAGCCGCTTTGTCCGGGACGGAATCTACGCCTGTATCTGAGGTTTGTCAAGCAAAAACGCCGGTCTCCGCCGGCCGGCCCTGCAGGGACCCGCGGGATTCGCCGGTCTCCGCCGTCCCCTTCCGCACTCGATGCGCCCGGAAGAAGCCGATGCGAAACAACTCCTTCAAATCGCGGATTCCGGAGTTAAGATTACTCATACAAGAGAGTGCATTCAGTCACTTGGCGAAAATATCCCTGCAGAAATGTCAGAGATATTCCGAGGACGCTGAAAGAATCGGCCGGAAAATGACGTCGCTCTCGAGATTCGCGGTTGCTGCCGCCCCCCGGAGCAGTCCCGGCGGCAGGGGACGCGCGGCAGGGCTGGCCGTCCTGGCCGCGGCCGCGGCCGCGCTGGCTGCAATCCCCCTGCCCGCCTTGGCGGCGGCTGACGGGGCAGCCGCCGCACGCGCACGCTTGGAAAGCGAAGTGCAGTCCGCGGTCATGGGGCTCGGCGACTCCTCCTGGGAGAAGAGGGAGGAGGCGGCCCGGTCCGTGCTGGCCATGGGCTCCGCCGCGGTGCCCGCGCTCTGCCGCGCCCTTTCGTCCGCTGACGCGCACATCAGGTTCTCCGCCGCCAGGATAATCCTGGCCATGGATCCCTCCGACTTCCTGCTCGCCCGCCTCTTCGGGGCCGACCAGCCCTATCCCGCCCTGTGGATGGCCATCGTCCGGTCGGGCAAGAAACGGCTCTCCGCCGGCGCGAGGAGCCGCGTGACCGAACGGCTCGGCTACTTCGGCGGCAGGGAGGCCGCGGGAGTGCTCGCGGACCTGGTCGCGTCCGGGAACGAGGGCGACGATTTGGCCGCGTTCGCCCTTTCGTGCGTCGCGGACCGCGACGCCGCGGCCGAAGCCGCAATCTCGGCCTTCGGCCAGGCCGGCCCCAGGGCGAAGCTGAACCTACTCAGGGCGCTAGGCGGGATTTGCTCGGGAAAGGCCGCGGCATTCCTGAGGACGGCCCAGTCGGACGGCGACCGCGCCGTGGCGTCGGCCGCGCGCGAAGCCTCGGGGAAGATTGGGCTGCGCTTCGCAGCCAGGGAGGCCGCGCTGCTCGTGCGCCGAATCGCCCCGATTCAGGTCCCGGACCCGATGAGGAGGCCGGACGACATCGGCTACTTCATGCAGTTCGCGTCCGACCTGGCCGCCGCCGAAAGCCCCGAGGAGATGGGCCGCGTCCTCGCCTTCCTGCGCAGGATATCCCTGTGGGGCAGCGTCAACACGGGCCTGTTCACCAGGCCCGGGTCCGAACGCTGGATTGAGCCATTGACCAGGGCGTACTCCTCGTCCGCGGGCCTCCGCGAGAAAAGGTGGATTCTCGAGGTCATGACCGGCCACGCCGACAGGCCCGACGCGCAGGCCCTCCTGGTCTCCGCAATCCTCGACCCGCTGCTGTCCGAGCAGGCGCGCCTTTACGCGGACGGGCTGTGCGAGATTATGTCGCCGGAGCTGGGTTGCAAGGCCATGGAATCGCGCGAGCCGTGGCGGCGGCTCATCCTGGGCCTGCTTTCGAGGTCGGGCAGCCGCTTCAGCGCCAGGGAAATCGGCCGGGTCATGATGGCCACAGGCGCATCCTACGCGCCGGACATGCTGGCCGCCATGGGGCCCGAGCATTCCCTGGCCCCGCTCAAGGAGGGTCTCGGGAGCCCCGAGCTCGCCCGGCGCTGCGCGGACATCCTCGGATCCATGGGCGAGCGCGCCGGATTCGACACTCTGAAGGGCGCCATGGACCGGGGCCTGCTTTCCCCGGCCGTGCTCGAAGGGCTCGGCAGGACCGGGGACGACCGGGCGCTCGGAATCCTGGCGTCGTACATCGAGTCGCGGAAGTTCTCGGACGCCGCTCTCAAGGGCCTCGTGCACCTCGGCGACCGGAGAACCCTGTCTTTGTTCATTTCCCTCCTGCCGGACCCCCGGAGGGCGGCCACGGCGCTGGAAGGCATCGAGGCGGTCGGCGACCCCTCCGCGCTGCCCGCGGTGGCCGGGTTCATCCGCAACTACAGGTTCCTCGACACTGCGAGGGACAGGAAACTCCTCGTTCTGGCCCGCCGGGTGCTGGATTCCCTGTCGAATGGTTGAAAGGCTTCAAAATGCGTTGCATCCTCGCTGCCGCGATCGCGGCGGTTTCGGCCTGCCCTGGCCAGGTTTTCGGGCAGGACCTGGAGTTCAGGATTTTCAACGTCCAGAACCTGGTCTACCCCGTGGCATCGCACTCCGCGCCCCTGCCGGCCGAGACGCCCGATTCGACCCCGCGCAGCGAGAGGATGAGCCGCGGAGAGTCCGGCCCGCTCATCGAAGAGACTGATCTCATAGACATGGTGAGCGAGGCCGTCGCATCGGACGACACCGAGGGCGAAATCGAAGGGTCGTTCGTCAAGTACGCCAACGGACGGATATTCGTCCGCCGCAGCTCCGCCGACGTGGCCCGCATAGAGCGGCTCCTGCTTTCGCTCGA
>JBFZBV010000233.1:0-3231 GCA_041308285.1 Planctomycetota bacterium
GCGATCGCGCACGGGTTGATAACCGGTCCCGCGGCGTGATAGAATCGCCGCTTCGCACCGCCGGGAGCGGCCGGACATCCAGGCCACGTCTGTTTGGAGCCTGCCATGGACGACGCAAGGAAGCTTGTCGAGGAAATCGAAAAGGGTCTCATGGATCTCGCGAAGAAGGTCCGTGCTCTGGCGGGGATGGTCGGCGCTTCGGGCCAGACACGGAATCTGAGCTTCGAGACTGCGCAGGCCGAAATCGAGGCAGAAACGGCCGCGCCGGCCCCAGCGGCCCCTGCTCCGGCCCCGGAGGAGCAGAAGCCCTCGCTTCCGGCCGGGCCGCTGAGCGACCTCGTGGACGGGCTTTTCGCGCTCGAAGGAGTATTCTCGGAGGCCGGCCTGCCCGTGGATCCCCAGGACATCGCGTTCGTGAGGAAGGTCGGGACGGTGCTCGCCGGGCTGCCGGAAGACGAGAGGCAGGGCGAGAAGGGCGGGAAAATCCTCTTCGACTGCCTCAAGTTCCTGGACAAACTCCAGGTGAACTACACGCTCCCGTCGTACGAGGAGGCGGTGAGGCGGGTTTTCGACGTCTCCTGCAGGCTGCTGACCCACCTCGAGTCGGACAGGGGGTTCGAGATTTTCCCCAGGCCCCTGGAGGAGACCACGCGCATGGTGCGCGGGCGGATATCCGCGTACGACAAGGCGGTGAAGGAGAACCCGGTCTTCGACGAGCGGCCGGAGGGGACAATCGTCGGCGTGCTCCAGCACGGCGCGATGCTCAAGGGCAAGCCGTACGCCCCTGCGCAGATACTCGTCAGCACGGGGCGCGGGAGCGAGTTCGCGCAGATTTGCAGGAGGATTATGGTCATGGTGCTGCGGGAGGCCGCGAAGGGGGGCGAGCCGATGTTCAAGGCGGCGGGGGAGATCCGCAAGCTCCTGTCCCGCTTCGAGAGCGGCCAGGACGAGGAGCCGATTACTGCCCGCTACGTCGTCAACGTCCTGCACGAGAACAACGCCTCGGGCGTTTTCAAGAAGACCATCAAGGATCTCCTCGACCACCTGCGCAAGCTCGGCTACGCGGAAATCATAGTCGGCGTCGGAAAGATGTTCGACGAGAGCTACAGCCCCGGCAAGTACGAGCGGAGGAAGGTGTCCTCGGGCGAGCCCGAGGGGACGATTGTGGGCGTGATTCAGCGCGGGTTCCTGGACCGCAACGGCGTGGCCGTGCAGAAGGCCGTGGTGGCGGTGTCGGCGGGGTAGCGGGGCGGGCGGCTGGAGCCCGGCGCCTGCACGGCGCAGGACCCGGGCGGAGGCCGCCGATGTTGGCGGGGATTCGAACAGTTGGCGGGAATCGACTCCGGTCCGGCGGCGAAGGTAAGCGCGGGATTCAGGCGCGTCGTCTGCATCTACCCCTATTTCCAGGAAGTGCCCATCTACGAGTTCTTCCCTCCGCTCGGTCTCGAGTACGTGGCCGCGGCAATCGAAGACCTCGTCCAGGACATCCGCATCCTCGACTTCCGGATGGAGGACGACGCGGGACGAAGCGTCCGCGATGCGATACGCGACGGCGTCGACCTCTTCTGCGTCAGCGTGAACTGGCCCTACGAATACGAATCCGTGTGCGATGTCATCCGGTCCCTGCCGCCCGGCGTTCCGACCGTGGTGGGGGGCAAGTACGCGACGGAGATGGTCGAGGACCTGTTCCGGGCATGCCCGAACATCGGCATGATTGTCAGGGGCGACGGGGAGGAGACGCTCAGGGAATTCGTGGAAACCGGGTCGCCGGAAGGGGTGGAAGGCATGTCCTTCCGCCGGGACGGCGGCATCGTCCACAATGCGAACCGCGATCTGAAACCCGTGTCCGACACGCTCTTCCCGAACCGCAGGAACAGGAGGTACCGATACCGCGTCAGCTACCAGAAGGTCGATCTGGGGTACGGCTTCGACTCGATGATTGCCTCGAGGGGCTGTCCGTACAAGTGCAAGTTCTGCTCGTTCAAGCGGAATCCGCTCGGGCAGAAGCGGGAGTACACGGCGCGCAGCCCCGAGTCCGTCATAGAGGAGCTCAGGCAGATTGACGCGAAGTTCGTCGCGTTCCTGGACGACAACTTTTTCGTGAACGCGAAGAGGTCCGAGAGGATTTGCGATCTCATCATCCGGGAGAAGATGGGCAAGCTGTTCGCCGTGAACGCCCGAATCTCCGTCGCATTCCATCCCCGGCTGCTCAAGAAGATGCACAAGGCCGGGTTCCGCCTCCTGATGATTGGAATCGAGTCCGCCCAGGACAGGAGCCTCAAACAGCTGGAAAAGGGGTTCGACACCGCCGAGGTGAGGAGGGCGTTCGAAATCCTGCGCAAGTCGAATATGATGACGGGGGGGTACTTCATCATCGGGCTCATAGGCGAATCCAGGCTCGAAATGCTGGAGCAGGGCGCCTTCGCCAGCCAGATTGGCGTCGATTTCATCCACTTGAACCGCCTGCGCTTCGAGAAGTATTCCGCCTTGGGCGAACTCCTCAAGGACCACCCGGAGTACTACATCGGAGAGAAGAACCGGATTTATTCGAAGAAGTACGGCCCGGCCGAGATCAACCAAATCCTCAAGGCGATTCGCAACAGGTTCTTCAGCCCGGTCAAGATCCTGTCTCTCGCGTGGAAGGGGATTAGAATCGGGTTCCCGAGCTGGGACATCCTTTTGCGCGCAGCCGTGCTGTTCCCGCTGATTCTCTGGAAGCTCCTCACGCGCAAGAGGCGGCGGAACAGGAAACGCGCCCCAATCGAACTCGGGCCCGCAACGGCGGCCCGGGGTACGCGCAGGTGATGCCGGGGGGCACACCCGGGCTTGGTGGAAGTGGCGGACCAGTGTCTGCGTCGGGCCCGGAGGCATCCAATGTACAAGAGCATAGGGGGGGCGAATGGGCGCAACGGGACGAATGTCCCCGAATAGTCCTAGGAGGTTCGAAATGAGGATGAAATACGCCTTGATTGCCGTTTTCCTGATGAGCCTCCGTGCAGCTTTCGGCCAGGACGAATCGGGTTCGGTGCAGAAGAATACACAACTGCCCACGGGAGCGAGCACAATCATCATTGAGACAGAGGTCCTGCTCAGGAAGGGTGAGCAGACGAAACAGCTTTCGAGATTTCTTCTGAGCAGGGAGGACTTCGACCGTGACGGAAGATGTACTGTTCGGCAGACATACGGAGAGGGTGGCGTAGTGGACTCCCATCACAAATGGGAGTATTCCCA
>JBFZBV010000234.1:0-9906 GCA_041308285.1 Planctomycetota bacterium
AAACGTGGACGGGAACGAATACGCGGCATGAAAGCACGAGTACGGGATAGCAGGTCCCGCGGTGAAAACGACCGACGATACATCCAGGAGAATCAGGTCGCCCGCCGCCCGAAGAATCCGGGCTCTTCACCCTTATGCGGCGTCCGATCGGGAGGAGCTGACATCGACCGGTCGAAATCACCGTTCAGGTCCGCTTCTCCCCGTGCGGGCGAGTACCATTTCCCAGAACGCGCATTCGACCCGATCGAGGTTCTCGATGTACCTGCCGTCCCTCTCGACGTCCAGCAGGATTCCCGCGCGCCGGGGCAGGTAGCACCAGAAGTGCATGCTCGGCACGCCGGATACCGACATGATGTGCTGCAGCTGACCGTAGTAGTATTTCGGAACCTTGCGGGTCCTCTCGGTCTCCCTGTACACCGACTCGCCGCACTTGATTTCCACCGCCGAGAGCCCGTCGCGGCTCAGTCCGTCCAGGCTTGCCCGCTGCCATCCGCGCGTGCGGCTCTGGATGCAGACCGGGTCCACGCTCATGCCCGACTCCTCGATGTACTTCGCCCGCGCCTCCGGCTCCAGCTCCGTTCCCCTGCGCATGACCTCGTTCATCCCCCTGATTGGGACAAGCCCGGCCTTTTCGCGGAGGAGCCGGTCGGCGCTCTTCCATGGGCTCTCGCCCATGACTGCGGGCGCGTCCGAGGCGCCGATGCCGCCACGCCGCCATTCGAGCCACGCCTTCGTGCCCTGGACCAGCTCGACGATTGAATACGGCCTGTCCATCATCCCAATCCCGAACGTCCTGAGAGCCCCGCCCGAGCCCTCCACGGGATTCGTTCCGGAGGGAGATTAATGCCCGGCGGGTTTTTTTTCAACGGTTTCCGGCTCTGGGGCCGCTGCAGGGCCGGGCCGCGACTTGCGGAAATCCCGCGATTGGGGGAGAATCCCGGCTGTCAAACTGAGGATTTCCCCCATTCCCGCAGTCTGAGCATTGAGGTGAAGGCCATGAAAAATCCCGCTTCCGCCGTCCTCGCCGCCCTGCTCGCCGCTTCCGCAGCAGGCTGCGGGGCCGGAGACCGGGACGCCGCCAAGCCCGCCCCGGCGCAGGCCGCTTTCGAAGCCGACTCGATTCCGACCTCGGACGGGGACCTGAAAATCACGTTCATAGGCCACGCTACGCTCATGTTCGGGTTCAAGGGGATGGTCATACACGTCGACCCCGTGTCCAAGGAGGCGGACTTCGGATCGATGCCGGACGCGGACCTCGTCCTCGTCACGCACGAGCACGGGGACCACTTCGATCCGGGCGCAATCGACGCCGTTCGCAAGGAGGGGACGGTCGTCATCCTCACGGAAAAGTGCGCCGCGCAGGTGAAGGGCGGCGAAGTCATGAGGAACGGCGAATCGAAGACCGTCCGCGGAATCCCCGTCCAGGCGGTGCCGGCCTACAACGTGGCCCACAAGAGGCCTTCGGGCGATCCGTTCCACCCCAAAGGCGAAGGGAACGGATACGTGCTGACGTTCGGCGACAGGCGCGTGTACGTGGCCGGCGACACCGAGGACATCCCGGAGATGAAGGAGATCAAGGACGTGCACGTCGCGTTCCTGCCCATGAACCTGCCGTACACCATGACTCCGGAGATGGCGGCCTCGGCCGCGAGGACGCTCAGGCCGAAAATCCTGTATCCATATCATTTCGGCGACACGGACACTTCGATAATCCGGAAGCTTCTCGAGGGCGAAAAGGACATGGAAGTCAGGATACGGAAGCTCGAGTGACCGCCGCGGCTGCCCGGGATAGCGGCTCGGAGAAGGCCGAGGGCAGCGCGATCAAGCCGCTTCCATTCGGATTGCCGCTCATGCCCGGGTTCCGTCCGGGCTCGGCGCCCGGTTCCGGGCATGGGACGGCTTCGCGAGGATGAATTGCCCGTCATGCGGGAATACGACCTGGCTGTCATAGGCGCGGGCCCCGCCGGGAGCTCGGCGGCGCGCGAGGCGGCGAAGCGGGGCGTCTCGGTGGCGCTCATCGAAAAAAAGGCCATGCCGAGGTACAAGCCTTGCGGCGGCGCCGTGTCCGCCGCTTCGATCGGCGAGTTCGGGTTCGACCTGCCCGCCGATTTAATCGACTCCGCATGCATCGGCACGCGCGTCAGATGCGGCCGCTTCTCGAGCACCGCGAGGCTGAAGGAGAACGTGGCCGTCCTGGTCTCGAGGGACAAGTTCGACCACTTCCTCGTCCGGAAGGCGGAGGAGGCGGGGGCCGAGTTCATCCAGGCGAAGGCGCACGGAATCCGGCGCGACCCGCCGGGCCTGGCGATAGACGTCACGGGCGGGAGCATATCATGCAGGGCTGCGGTGGTCGCGCAGGGCGCGGTCGGCAGGCTGATTGCCGCGGTCAGGCCTCCCGACGGGCCGGGCGAATCCGGCGTCTGCGTGGAACACCGCTTCCCCGTGCAGAATCCCGATCCGTTCGAGTGCTTGAAGGACCTCATAGAAATCCACCTCGGCACGATCCCGCACGGGTACGGGTGGGTGTTCCATCACGGCAGCTACTATTCCGTTGGAGTCGGTGGCGTGAAGGCGAGGTTCCCAAAGCCGTCCGAGGCGTTCAGGACGTTCTGCCTCTCAATCGGCCTCGTGCCGCCCGACCGGCCTCCGCGCGGGCATCTCATTCCGCGGGGGGGAATCAGACGCGAGGTCGTCGCGGACAACATAGTCCTCGCGGGGGACTCCGCAGGTTTCGTGGACGCTTTCAGCGGGGAGGGAATCGCCTTCGCCCTGGAATCCGGCGTCCTGGCAGGCCGCACCATGGCGGATGCTCTCGCGGAAGAAGACCTGTCCAGGGCCAGGCTCGGCGAATACGCCCGCGCATGCGATCGCGCGTTCGGGGACCGCCTCCGCGGATCACTGCTCCTGTCCAGAATACTCTACGCGGCGCCCGGCATTTTCCTGAGGCTCTTCGCGGCGGATTCCGCAGTGCAGGAGAAGTACGTCAGGGTCCCGCAGAGAAGGAAATCGTACATTGAGTACGTCCGGTGGCTCGTCTGCGCCATGCCATGGCTGATGGCGAAAGACCTCTTGCGCCCCGGACAGCCGCAGTGATTGTGGAACAGAGCAGGATATCGAGCCGAAGGCTTGCGGGCTTGATGGGCGGCGGCTGGGATATAATCGTGGATGCAGGCGTGTCGATTCGCCGGGCGTGCGATTGGCGCCGGGCCGCGTGCCCGGCCGGGCAAGGGGCTTTTTCACGAGGTGGACATGTCGGCGAAATCCGCAGTCGCGTTGCTGGCGGTCGTCTGCGCGGCCTGCGCATGCGCGGCCGATGAAGGGCCGGGACCCCGGAGCGGAACCGTCTGGCCGGGCGATGACTGGCAGGTAGCTTCGCCGGTCGAGGAGGGCATGGACACGACCAGGGTCGAGGACGCGCTCTCGTTCGCGGGCGACTGCAGGAGCGAGGGGGTGGTGGTCGTGCGGGGCGGGAGAATCGTCGCGGAGCGGTACTGGGGCGAAGGCGGGGCCAGGGCGCGTACCGCGATGTTCTCCGCGACCAAGAGCGTCGTCTGCGTCCTCGTCGGCATCGCAATAGGCGAAGGGCTGATTTCGGGCGCGGACCAGAAGGCCTCGGACTTCCTCACCGAGTGGAAGAGCTCCGGCAGGGAGGAGATAACAATCAGGCATCTCCTCAGCATGACCTCCGGGCTCGCGATGGCCGCGCCGGGCAGGCAGGGGGCGGGGCAGCCGAAGGACGACGAGGAGCCGGCGATCGAGCTCGAGCTTGAGCACGAGCCGGGGACCGAGTGGGAATACAACACGCGCGCCTACAGGCTGCTCTTCGCCGTAATCCACCGCGCCACGGGCCGGACGGTGGACCGGTACTCGAAGGAGAAGCTCTTCGGGCCGCTCGGAATGAAGGACACGGCCTGGAAGTCGAGGAAGACCGCCGGATCGGAGCGCTTCCTTCACGTGGAGAGCACCTGCAGGGACATGGCGCGGTTCGGCCTCATGGTCCTGCGGGGCGGCGGGTGGAACGGCGCGGCAGTCGCCGGGTCGGGGTTCCTCAAGGCCGCGCTTTCGCCTTCGCAGAGCCTGAACAGGGCCTACGGCTGGCTCTGGTGGCTCAACGGTTCGGAGAGCCACATGAGGCCGGCCGGCCGGAAGCCCGTCAAAGGGATGATTTTCCCGGACTGCCCCGACGACGCGGCCGCCGCGCTCGGGGCGGGGGACAAGAAGATCTACATCGTGCCGAGCCTCGACCTGGTCGTGACCCGGCTCGGGCCCCGGACCGGCGATAAGGGCGGGCCGGGCGAGTCGGGATTCGACAACCTGTTCCTGCACCGGGTCTGCTTCGCCGTATCGGCCTGGAAGGGCGCCGGCACCGGGCCGGCGCAGAACCCGCCGCAGGCCGAGGCGTCCGTCGAGGCCTTCATGGCCGCCGTTTCCAGGATGCAGCACGCCCGCATAATCGGGGACGTGGCGGAGTTCCGCGCCTGCGCGGAAGAGGCCCGGCGGATGTGGTCCGCGTTCCCGAGGGAAGTGCGCGAAGCGCTGGAGAAGGACCATCCCGGAATCGGCGAACGCGCCGAACGCGGCTTCGAGTAGCCGCCGGGACCCCGGCGACCGGGCTTCAGAACGGCGATCGCATGATTACTCTGCCGTGTATGGCGGAGGAATCCGCCCATTCGAGGAACAGCCGGGCTTCGCCCTTGCCCTGCGGCACCGTGATTCCCAGCAGGTAATGCCCCTTGCCCGGCCACTTGCCCGCGTTCATACCGAGCACGGTCCTAATCCCTTCGTCCGATTCCCCGGAGAAGAGGGTCTTCAGCTTCGAGACGGCCTCCTCCTCAGACTCAATCCCCGACGGGAGTACGAGAACCTTGCCGATTGTGAGGGAGGCGGACTTGGAATTGGACGGCTTGAACACGACCCAGTCGCCCTCGATGAGGCTTCGGCCGTGGCTCGGGAATTTGTCCACGATGATCTTTTCGCCGGGGTCGAACATCGATCCGTAGATTCCTTCGGGCGCGGTCATGATGCTGAACCGCAGCAGACCGTAAATCAGCAGCCCCGACGTAGCGGCAAACAGGAGCATGCGGGCGATTTTCAGAATCTTCTTGGGGCCCAATGCGGTCCGTCCCGCCGGCTCGCGCCCCGAGTCTCCGCCGCCGGTCCCGATCATCGGACGACCCTTTCAAAAATGCTGGAAATCCCGGCCTTCCGGCGCCCCTTCGATGCGCAGGCCGGAGCCTCCGGAGCAGTACCCGACCCGCGTCAGCGGCCTTCCGAACCGGCGAAGGAAATCCTTTTCCGCCTCCGCGGCGGAGGCCGAAGGACCCGCCGACACCGCGAGCTCGAAATCCTCGCCGCCGAACACGGCCCATTCCAGGGGGTCGGCCCCGCAGCGGCCGGCGGCGGACAGGAGCGCCTCGTGCAGGGGCAAATCGGCTGCGCGGGCCAGGATGGAGACGCCCGACTCCTCGGAAAGCAGGGCGAGGCTGCGCCAGACGCCGTCGCTCGTGTCGATTGCGGCGTGCACGTCCATGTTCGCGGCCAGGAACTCAGCCTCTTCCAGGCACGGTCCGGGGCGCTTGAACCTGTCGACGTGCGGGCCGGTTGAGAACGGGTCCCGCTGGAGGTCGGCGAGCCCGGCCGGCGCGAGGCCGGGCCAGCCCGTGAGGTAGACTGCATCGCCCGCCTTCGCGCCGGACCTGAGCAGGCCCCGGCCCTTTCCGACGGTCCCGAGCATCGCCACGGTCACGGAGACGCATTCCCCCGCGGACCTGCCGAGGTTCCCGCCTGCAAGGGCGCACTTCCACCTCCTGGATGCGCCCATGAGCCCGTCCATGAACGAGTCGACCCATTCGGACGGCGTGCCCCCTGGCATCGACAGGGCGGCGCAGAAAGCCATTGGCCGTGATCCCATGGCCGCGAGGTCGGAAAGGCTCTGCACTACCGCCTTCCATCCCAAATCGGAAGCTGAGAACCACTCCCTCCGGAAGTGGATGCCCTCCGTGAGAGTATCCACCGTGAAGACCAGATCCATCCCCGGCGGAGGCTCGAGGACGGCTGCGTCGTCGCCCGGCCCGACGATTAGGGGCGGCTCGGGCCTGCCCGCCCTTGAGCGGATTCTGCGTATGAGATCGAACTGCCTGTTTTCTCCGGTCATGAGGTCCGCCGGGCCGGGCGAGCCGCGGGACTGGATTGCCGATTCCGCGCTGCGGGGCTCGGCGCGTGCAATCATCCCGGCCTCCGGGGGTTATACCATGCTTCGGGCGGATGGGAAACTGGCGACTGGCGCGATTCTCGAAAGGGAGGGCGGCGCCGGCGCGGGAGCGGCGGGACCGGGCGGCGCCGGCGCGGGAAAACCGCATCCGAAATTGCCTTGACTGTTCAACTCTTTTCTGGTTACCTGTTTGCATTCATTTCCTCGCGTTTGTTCTGCGGAGGGTTCCGATGGCGATACGGCCGGTCCGATTCGCGATTCTGGCGGCTGCACTTGCTGCGGCCCTGGCGGCGAGCCAGCCCGCCCTGGCTCAGCCCGACCGGGATGACGAAACCCCGGCGCACCTCGCGGGCCTTCTCGTCCCTTCGCTGCACAAGACCATCTCGGACTGCGGGCTGCTGACGACGCGCCAGCTCTTCCTCGACTCGTTCGCGGAGTCCGAGACGACGTTCTTCCTCGGTTTCTCGGCATCGCTCCTGATACTCGACGGAAGCCCGAACGTCGACAGCAACGAATACGGCGAGAACGCCCTCACCGACGCATTCAACAAGACCGGCGTGTGCGGCATGGTCTCGCTGGACATCCGGATGCTGTCCTCAATCTACCTGAGGAGCGAAGTGGGCGTGGCAATGTTCTCGTCCGGAGGCGCAATCACGGACAACATAAACAGGAGGTACGAGCTCGAGTCGATGTCCATGCTCATCGCGGCCATCGGCGGGACGTATTCGTACCCCGTGCTCATGCTCGGGGACAACCCCGACAAGGCGACCGACCTCGATGGCCTGCAGCTTGTTGCCAGATGCACGATTGGAATCCGCTACCTGATGGACACGCGTGCGCAGGTCGAGGAGGACCCCACCGGGGAGTTCGCCGAAGGCGACAAGTTCCCGTTCTGGCACGACACGGTAGGGGCATATTTCAGGTTCGTGCTCGGGGCGGAGTTCAGGGTGGACATCTTCACTGCTTTCGTCGAGTTCGGAGCCGTCGTGTTCGAGGAGCCCAGGTCGGCCACGCACCCGAGGGACTACGCCAACAGCGATGTGGTCGTCTGCTATCCAATCACCGTGGGCTTCTCCATGCGTTTCTAGCCGCAGCCGGGGCCTGCGAAGGCCCCTTCTCGCGATAATCACGAAGGGTTTTCCCGTCTCCGTCCGCGCGCAGCGCGCAGGCGGATTCGGCGAAGCCGCCGGGCGGGGCCGCGCAGCCGGACGACTGCGTTTCCTCGCGGGCGGGTGCGCGGGCGGCGGGAAGGGCCGCTGCGGGCCGGGAGCAGCATGAAAGAGGACACGAAAAGATTCCTCGAGTCGCCCTATCTGATAGACGAGGCGCGCCTGAGGCGCTTCGACCAGAGATTCATCGGGTTCGCGCGCGCGGCATGGGACGAGTCGTTCAAGGGGTTCGGCAAGGGCATCTCCGGCGGAGCGCCGGCGAAGGCGCTGCTGGGCGTCCCCGGGTATTCCAGAATCGAGTACGCCCTCCAGGCTGCCGCGTGGACCGTGTACGACACCTTCGGGGGCGGATTCTCGTGGGAGGCGCCGTGGGGGTCGCCGTCGAACAACCCCGGGGCTTACAAGTGGTACGTCAACGCCGACGAGTGCTACTCGTTCTGGACGGCCAACACGGCGGACTGCTCGAACTGCATCCGCGTCTGCCCGTACACGAAGCCCGGGGGCGCCCTGCACGGTGTGCCGAAGTTCTTCATACGCCGCCTCCCCTTGCTGAACCGCCTGTGGATTTGGGCCGACACCGCGTTCGGCTGGGACAGGCGCGCAGATCCGGCCTGGTTCCCGCCTGACGATTCATATCGAAGCATGCGACGCCGGGACCGCGGTCGATATTCTTGCCGGTAATTGCGCCAAGCGGCGCGTGCCGTGTGATACAATGCCGTCGGCGTCGGGCGCGGGATGCGGCCGCGGGATTTCCCGAGGAAAGTCCGGGCTCCAGGGGCAGGGCGGTGGGTAACGCCCACCGCGCGGGCCGGCGACGGCCCGTGCAGGGACAGTGCCACAGAAAACAAACCGCCGCGGCGACGCGGCAAGGGTGAAAAGGTGCGGTAAGAGCGCACCGCGGAAGCGGCGACGCTTCCGGCAGGGAAAACCCCGCCTGGAGCAAGGTCGAGCAGGACAGGGCCGCCCCTCCCAAATGTCCGGGTGGACCGCACGAGGCGCGCAGCAATGCGCGCCCCAGAGAAATGGCCGCTACCCCGAAAGGGGGAGACAGAACCCGGCTTACCGTCCCGGGCCCGCCGCCTCTTTTTGATTCCGGCATTTTCAGGCGGCCTTCGCCGCAGGAGAGGTGCCAGTTGAAGGTCCAACTCGCGATTCCGTCCCTGGTTCTCCTGGCTTTCGCGGGCTGTCCCGCGTCCAGGCAGGTCGAGGAGCTGAACGAGGTCGTCCAGAGGCAGGCCGAGGCTGAGAGGAGGCTCCGCTCGGAGAACCGCGATCTCGCGAAGCAGATCCGGGAGCTCAAGGCCCGCCTCGACGACGCGTCCGGCGCGGAAACCGGCCCTGCGTCCGAATCCGACGCCAAGGACGCGAAGATAAGGGAGATGTCCGGGCAGATAAGCCGCCTCCTCGCCGCGCTGGAATCCCAGGGCGGGATTGAGCCGATGCCGAAGGAGACGCCGTCCGAGGTGGCAGGCGCGTTCGTCGAGTCCGTGCTTGCGTCCGACGATGCCGGCATCGAGGCGAGGACGGACTGGGCTCAGATGGCGGACGAGGCATACCGCAGGGGGAACTCCGGCGGCGGCATTTCGGAACTCCCGGAGAAGAGGAGGGATGAACTGGTTTCGTCGACCAGGAAGGGATTCATGGAGGTGTTTCGAAGCGGCCGCGGGCGCGAGGTCCTCGCGGCGAACTACGAGCGTTGGAAGCGCGGATCAATCGAGTCCGGAACCGTGAGGGTCGATCTGGGCGAAGAGGCGGCGAACGCAGCTTCGAGATGGTCGATCCTGCTCAGGAGGACCGGCATGACCTGGAAGGTGGTCGGCGTGCTGAACGAGATTATCGAGATTCCCGAGGACACGTCCGGTCTCGACGACTCCCAGGGATCCGGGAGATGAATGTCACTTCGTCGTAATATCGTTGCAGGAATTGAAGGAATATTCCGCTTTTCACGCGCGCAGCGCGTGTTATAACCCGGACGAGCCCTGCTTATTTGGTTCCGGCTCGTCCGGGTTATGATGGAGAGGCCGCGACGTCCCCCCGGCTTTTTTGGAGCGCTTCGGCCGATGACACATGCGGTATTGGCATTCGCGGCCTTCGCGGCCGCCGCGGCCATGCTCGCGGCGGGCTGCGGAGAGCCCGAGGCGGACGGGGACAAGGGCGGCGGAAGCCGGCCCCAGGCGGAGCCGGCGTCTTCTCCGGGCGGCCGGCCGGGTCCGGCCGCTCCTGCGGACGCGCAGCAGCCCTCCGACCGGAAGCCGGACCCCGCCCGGGAGAACAGGGAGCCGCGGAAGAAGGACAATCCGGAGGCGGTCGCCTCGGCGGAGCGCACGGCAAGGGAATATTTCGAGGCCAAGAAGAACAGGGACTTCGCGAAGCTGTTCGACCTGACGGCCACCGTGCCGAGGCTCATGATGATGGAGCTGTCCAAGAGCATCGCCGAGAAGAGCGACCCGGCAGCGAAGGAGATGGGGTTCGAGTCGGCCGACCAGGTGGGCAAGCTCACGGAAAAGGAGTTCTACGTCGGGTTCC
>JBFZBV010000235.1:0-2785 GCA_041308285.1 Planctomycetota bacterium
TGGCTGCTCCGTCCACGGCCATCATCGGACTCCTTATAACCCGGACGAGCCGGAACCAAAGAGGTTGGGCTCGTCCGGGTTATAACACGCGCTGCGCGCGTGAAATCGGAATATCTCTGAAATTTCTACAAGAATATTTTCGTTAAGTGACCAGGGACGCATCCATCGCCCGCCGCCAGCGACGGTAGGTCTCCTCGTACCGGGCCGCGAGATCCGGATCGGGACGAATCTCGTCGAGGACGTCAAGTCGTCCGGCTGCCTCTTCCGGCGTGCGGTAGAGCCCCGCGCCGACGCCCGCCCCTCGGGCCGCGCCCTGTGATCCGTCCGTGCCGAACACCAGGAGCCTCGCACCGACGGCGGAGGAGAATATCCTCCTGAAGAGGCGGCTCTTGAACAGGTTCGCATCGCCCGCGCGCACGGCGGAAAGCCCGAAGCCGAGACTCTGCATCACCTCGACGCCGTGCCTGAGCGAGAAAGCGACGCCTTCCAGCCCGGCGCGGAGAACGTGCGGCAGACCGTGCGAGTTGAAGTCCACGCCGTGAATCGAAGCGCCGGGGTTCCGGTTCCCCAGGGACCGCTCCGGGCCGTTGCCGAAAGGCAGAACGAGGACGCCGCCCGAGCAGGGAGGCGCCTTTCCGGCCTGGTCGTCCATCCTCCCGTACGCCCAGGGCCCCGATTCCCCGGCGTTCAGAAGCCCCCGAATCCAACGGTACAGCCCGCCCGCGCCGTTGGTGCACAGGAGCACTCCATACCTTGGATCCATTTTCGAATGGTTCACGTGCAGGAACGTGTTCACCCTGCCTCCCGGGTCGGGTTTCCGCTCGGACGTGACTCCGTAGACCACGCCCGATGTGCCCGCATTGGCCGCCGCGTCGCCCGGCCGGAGCGCGCCCAGAGCGAACGCGTTGTTTATCTGGTCCCCCGCCCTGTACGAGACCTTCGCGCCCCGTGGTATGCCCAGTTCCGCGGAATGCGCTGCTCCGACTTCGCCCTGCACGGAGAATGCCGGCGACACGGGCGGGATCACGGAGATCGGGATGCCGAAGTGCTCGAGTACGAACCTCGCAGGCTCGTCGTGCTCGAAATCCCACAGTGCCGCTTCGGACAGGCCCGAGGCGGTGGTCGAGCATGAGCCGGTCATCCGGGCGGCGAGCCAGTCACCGGGCAGCATGGCGAGGCGCACGCGGGAGAAGACTTCAGGTTCGTTCTCCCTGACCCAGGCCAGCTTCGAAGCCGTGAAGTTGCCAGGCCCGCCGAGCAGGCGCCGCATGCAGGCGTCTACGCCCATCTCGCGGAGCGCCCGCGCGCCAATCTCCACGGCCCGGCCGTCGCACCAGATGATCGCGGGCCTCAGCACCCTTCCCGACCGGTCGGTCACGACCAGCCCGTGCATCTGGTAGGAAATCCCCACCGCCTCGACGTCCTGCATCTCCTTCGGCGCGAGGATTCGAATCCGGCCGGCCGCCGCGACCGCGTTCCGCCACCACTCTTCCGGATCCTGCTCCGCCCATCCCGGCCTGGGCGAGAGAATCGCCATCTCCTCTTCCGGAGAGGACGCCTGGGCCACGAGGCGTCCGGTTCCGGCTTCGATCAGGCTCGCCTTGACGGCGGAGCTGCCGAGGTCGATGCCGAGAAGGTGGGTTTTCATCCGACTTCCTCGAATGCGGAAATCCGATATTACCCCTTCCTTGCATTCGACTGCAAGAAGCTCAATCCGCGGCCAGCGGGACATCGCTCGGCACGCAAGTTGCTTCCAAGCCGTAATGACGGGAATAAGCGGAAAAAACGTTACCGGCGGGTAGTGTCATTACCCGCGTGAAACATCTCTTTGACTTTGCACAGGAGTGGAGAAATGAAGCGCACAGGAAAAACCCCATTTTTAGCGTTTTTTTTCGGCCTTTTCCTCGCCCTCCAGTCGCCTTCCTCGGCACAGTCTCTGAGCCCCCCGGCTTCGGGCTACCCCCTCCCGCCCGTCGTTGCACCCTTTGCACCGTCCTGCCTGAGAGTACCCTCGACCTCCGTCGACGGCGCAATCCGCGTTACCTGGCCCCCCTACCCCACCGACTATTGCGCAACCGCTCAAGTCGAGTACGACACGGTTCCGTTCTTCGCAAATCCCGTCTCTCTTTGGGGCATGCAGGCGGGTTACGCGGACGTCGCCGTGACAGCGAACGGCACGTACTACTTCCGCGTCCGCGGGGTCAACAGCGCAGGCGTCAGCGCCTGGACACTCGGCAGCAACCCGTGCGTAGTTACGATTCTCCCGAAACCGGATTACATCGTCGTCCCTGCCCTGTCCACCACCGGGACTTTCATCGTCTACTGGGCGCCGGTCCAGGGAGCCGCAGGATACGACCTCTATGAGGCGCCCGATCCGTGCAACTCCGTGTCCGCCCACACCTATTCCTACGGCCCCTCGGTCACCGCCGTGCAGGTTGCCAGCCGTTACGACGCCGTGTGGTATTACAAGGTGCGCGGCGTGTTCAACGGCGTCCCTGGGCCCTGGCGGAGCGCGGCCAACGGCTGCATCGTCCAGACCGTACCCCCCCCGCCTCCCGCCGTCCCGTACATCAACGTGCCTCCCGTTTCCAAGACCGGACTGTACGTCGTGGACTGGGGCAGCGTCGCCGGAGCCGCTGAGTACGAGGTCTTCGAGGACGCCCAGGCGTGGTTCCCCAATCCTTCGACGACGAAGGTCTCTTCTACCAGCCTGACCGTGACGAAGACCCAAGAAGGCACCTTCTACTACCGCGTGAGGGGAATCTTCAGCGGGACCCCGGGAACC
>JBFZBV010000236.1:0-9213 GCA_041308285.1 Planctomycetota bacterium
GACCTATCTGCCCAGGGACAAGGCCAAGGCCGTGCGCGCGATGACCAGGAACTGGAGGAAGCTCAAGGATCTGCTGGAGGAACTGGGGGAGATGAACATGCGAACGATTCTGGAGATTCGAAAAGAGATGAGGTCATGAGTATTGACGGATGCGGACGGCGTTGGGCCCCTATGGCCTGGAATGTGTTGAGCTCAGGAGCAATTTCAAATCTGGAACTCAGGAAATCAGGAAAGAGCATAGAGTTAGGGCATTTGAGTTTGGGTTCGAGTTGGAGTTCATTGAAATTTGGAATTTGGGATTTGGGGTTTAACGCGGCCTTGGTTGCGGCTCCGCTGCGTTATGGCTTACGACGCTGAAAGCACCGGCCAGAAGCTCAATCCGCTCGCTTCAGGATTTGTCTGCAATCGGGTATCCGATATCTCAATGGGTGCCCTTGAACCATTCGTTCCATGCCTCGCGGTCCCTCGGCAGGTCCCTGCCGGAAATCTTCTTCAGCTTGTCGGCGGCCGCCATGCGGACCCCGAGGTCGGTATCGCGAAGCGCTTCCATGAGGGCTAGTATCGCCTCCGGGGCGGACGAGGACCCCAGGGCGGCAGCCGCGAAAGACCGTACGCGCGAATCCGGGCTGGCGAGTTCCTTGAGAAGCATAGACCTGATTTGCGCCCTGTCGGACATTCTGAGCAGACCGGCGAGCGCGTTGAGCCGCACGTGACGGTCGTTGCGGTGGTCGTAAATGGTCCTCGACAGCGCGTCGTATGCCCACATGCCGCAGGTGGGGGAAATCATTTCCGCGGCCACGCGCCTTACCCGGATGTCGTCGTCCTCGAGGCAGCGGATGTGCATGCGCATGATTTCGCCGTTCGCCCATCCAGAGGAGGCTCGCAGCGCCCTGGACCGGACGAGGGGGTCCGGATTCAGCGACGATTCCAGGATGAACACGAGGGATTCCCCGTCCCGGGCGGCCTCGGCTAGGGCGAACATGGCGTCCTCGCGTTCCGCGCCCCGGGCCCCGCCTGCGTAGGGTCGCAAGGCCGCAGTGGCCTTGTCTCCCCCGAGCCCGGCCAGGGATGCGGCTGCGGCGGCGCGCACTGCAGGGGAATCGTCCTTCAGGGCTGCTGCCAGAGGCTCCGCCGAAGCCCCGTCGCGGATGACGCCGAGGCTCGAGGCCGCCGCCGCGCGGACCTGCGGGGACGCGTCGCCGTGAAGCGCCTTGCCAAGCGCTTCCGTCCACGGCCCCGTGCCGCACCTGCCCAGCGAAGCGGCCGCGCGTTCGCGGACCGCGGGGTCGGAATCGCCGAGCAGCCCGGCCAGGACCCCGCCTGCGCCTGCGAAACCGAGATCGGGCAGGAACTCGGCGACGGCCGCCCTTTCGGGCGCCGACCCGGTCTTTGAAATTTCAGCCAGCGGCTCGAACGCGGCATGGTCGCCCAGGCTGCACAGCGCCCTCACGACGTGCCTCCGGGTCTCGCCCCTGCCGGCCGAAAGGCCGCTCAGGAGCGTCTTCAGCGCCCACTTGTCCCCCATCCTGCCGAGCGCCACGGCCGCGTACAGGTCGTCGCCGCCGGGCTCCTGCCTCATCGCGTCGATGAGGGGCTCCCTCGCGGGCCTGCCGACGCATGCAAGCGCGACCGCCGCGTCGTTCGCGAGCACCGGGTCCGGGGATGAAAGGTCTTTGATGAGGGGGGCGATGCAGGGTTCGCCGATTCCGCCAAGGGCCTCGCAGACCACCATCCTGCACGTTCCCCACCGGAACCTCTCGTCCTCGAGGAGCGACATGAGCGGCGGGACCGCCTCGCTGCTCCCGAGCGATCCGAGAGCCCTGGCGGCGGCGTGCCTCGCCGAAGAGCAGTCCAGGAAAAGAGCTGCCAAAAGGGCGGAGAGACCCCTTTGTTTGGCGTTTCGAAGCGCGTAGGCCGCAGGTTCGTGGAAGATGCGGTTGCCCGATTCCAGCAGCAGCCTGGCTTCCTTGACCGGAATCCAGGAGCTTGCTGACACTGCAACGGCGGCGTTCGCCCTGACCGTGGGATCGCGGTTCGCGAGAAGTTTCCGCAATTCCGGGTCGGCCACGCGGCACTGGCATCGGACGAGGGCCATGGAACCCGCCCTGCGAATCCGGACGTCGCGGTCCCCGAGCGCCCTGTAAATCGTCTTCTCGTCGGCGGTCCCCGTCTCTGCAAGGGCACGCACCGCGGCGAGGCGCACGCCGGGGTCGCCGTCAAGGACGGCGATGTTGAGGTTCGTTGGCGACCTGCGGTTCGTCGACCGGCCAAGCAGCCCGACGGCCTCGGCGCGCACGCCCGCGTCCGAATCCGGCAGCATGCTGCTCAGGAAATCGACCTGGAAGTCCTCCCTGGGCACGCCGAGGGAAACCACCGCCCTTCGGCGCAGAAGCGGGTCGGTATTGCCGGCCAGCTCGCGGATTCTGCGCGTGTCGGACAGGCGCATGCGGCCGAGCAGGTCGGCGGCCGAGTCCGCCGCATGAGCGTCGTCGCCCGCGAGCCGGTCTATCAGCGCGTTTATCGTCGGAGATTCGAAACGCTGGAGCGCGCGCGCCGCAAGGTCCTTCACCTGTTCCGGCATGCCTCCAATCGATGCCAGGGACGTCAGGACACGCTGGACCTGCCGCGAGTCCCGGTTGCAGAGAAGGGCGAGTGCAGTCCTGGCCAATCCGGGCCCTTCGCGGCCGAGCTGGGTCTCGAGAGCTGGAACCAGGGAAGGGTCGGGCGAAAGATAGAGTAAAAAGGCCGCCTTGTAGGCTTCATAGTCCGATCCGCTGCGGATGAATTCCAGGAGGCGGGCATGATAAGGGCCCTTCATCGAGTTGAGCGCATTCAGCGCGGGATTGCTCGAATGCGAACCCTCCTCCATGGCAGCATGCATCAGCGGCCCGATTGCCCTGGGATCCTTCATCTCGCCGAGCGATCTGGCCGCGCAATCCCTGACATAGTCGCTGTCGAGGAGAGCCTTGATCAACGCTTCAGCGGCTTTGTCGTTCCTGTAACCGCCGAGCACGGTCGCTGCCGAGGACCTGACGCCTTCGTCAATGTCTCGAAGGGCTTTTATCAGGATTTCAACCGGAGTCTGCTTCGTGAAATGCCGGAGGCCTTCGACCCCTGCGCGCCGGATGCTGGCATTCCCGTCGTCCAGCAGGCCCAGGCACATGTCTCGGGCTTCCGGCTCGGTGCGGGAGGAGAGCGAATATGCCGCGGCGATTCTCACTTTTTCTGCGCTGTCTTTAAGGGCGATGGCTATCAGATTGAGCGTTGCCGTGCCCGGCATCCTCTCGAGAATCCTGGCTGCCTCCTCCCTGATGTCGGCGGAAGGGTCCTTCAGGAGTTCCGGGGCGAACGGAAACGCGGCTTCCCCGAAATCCACGAACAGGCCTTTCGCATGCCTTCGCCCCTTGCGCAGGGCTGAGAGCGCCTTTTCGAACCCCGCCTTGCCGGCGGCCGCGAGAACCTTGGCGATGCGGAAATCCGAGTAGCCATCCTCCCGGAAGAGCGCCTCGGCCAGACGGTCCAGAGCCGCCTCCCCTCCGACCGAGCCCAGCGCCTCGGCGGCGCTGTAGCGCAGGCTGTCGTCCTTGATCTTGAGCAGCCCGGCCAGCGCTTCGACGCACCGCTCGTCCTTGAGGAGTCCCAGTGATATGCACGCTGCCCGGCTGACAGGCGCGTCCCTGTCGCCGAGAAGGGAAATCAGGGGCTCCACGCAATCGCGATTCCCGGACAGGCCGAAGGCCTCTGCCACGCCTTTGCGGACGCCGGCGTTTTCGTGGCTGACAGCTCCAATGAATTCCTTCACGGATTTGGCGCACATCCTGGCTATTGCCCTGACAAGTGTGTCCTTGAAGCTGCAGTTGGCCAGGGCCTTGATAAGCGCCGGGGCCGAGTCCGGGTCGCCTATCTCGCCGAGCGCCTTTGCAGCATCCTCCCTGAATTCCCCCTCCTTCTGCCCGAGCGCACCCATCAAAGGCTGGACTGCAGGTTTCCCGATGAAGACGAGCAGCTCCGCAACGGTCCCCCTCATGTTTCGGTCAGCGGACATCATGATGGCCACCAGTGGCTCCACTGCCCTGGCATGGCTCTTGCCGACGAACTTTCTGAACGTCTCGACCGCGCCGAACCTGACCTTTGGTTCGGGGTCGGACAGGGCTTTGATTACGGTGTCCGTGCATCTCGGATCCATGAATTGGAGGAAGGCGTACATCACGCGGCTGCGAACCCCGGCATCCCGGTCCTCGGCGGCGGCAAGGAGGGCCTGGAAGGCCTCTTCGCTCTTGCAGTATCTTATTGCGCCCACGGCCAGCGCCCTTGTTTCAGGGTCGGCGTCGGACATGAGCCGGATGATGGGGCCGCCGGCCCTGGGTTCCGCATTCGAGTTGAAAAAAATCAAGGCGACCTTGCGCCTGGCGGGGTCAGGGTTTTCCAGGTCCTTGAGCATGCGGGTGTTGTCCATTGCCCCGTGGCGTTCCAGTGCCATGGATGCAGCGTACCTGACGGACTTGTCCTCGTCGTTGAGTGCGTCGCACAGGCATCGGATTACCCGCTCGCTTCCCAGATTAGAGAGGCCGTATACGGCTGCGCACCTGACCTTTGGATTCTTGTCCTTGAGGGCTGCGACAAGGAAGTCCTCCGCCTTCATGCCGATCCTGCCCAGCGCCTGTCTCGCGTAATCGCGGAGCTTTTCGTCCTGCAGGGCTTTCGCCAGTTCGGGCAGAGCGGGCTCCCCAATGGCGACCAGGGCGTCCAGCGCGTAGTAGGGGAAGCGCTCCGGGACATGGCCCGGCTTCCATGCGGAAAGCGCTTCGAGCACCGGGGCGATCGCAGGGGCGCCAATCCTTCCCAGGGCCCTTGCGACCTCGAACCGGATTTCGCTCTTCTCGTCCTTGAGGATTTCTACAAGGTCCCTGAGTGCGGACGCGTCGCCGTTGTTCGCCCTGGCGATGCACGCGATGTCGCTGATGAGCTTGATTGGGCTGCCCGAGAGCCGGGCAAGGGCCTCCCAGGCCGGCTTGCCGAGCTGAGCGAGGACGGGGAGGGCAAGCAGGGCGGGCTGCAGGTTGCCCTCCCCGATTACCTCGACGAGCGGGTCGATCACTGAATCGCCGAGGCGTATCAGGGCGTTTTGGACGTAAACGTCCAGCTCGCGGTCCGGGTTCCTGACTTGGTGCACGAGATTCCGGATTGCCCGCTTGTCCCCGCAGGCACCGAGCGTTATGACGGCCCACCTTGAGAGTGCGTCGTCTTCCGAGCTTAGGAGCCCGAAGAGCTTCTCGCAGGCCTTGTCGCCCATGGACGCGATGACGTACGAGGCTTTGCCCCTCGCATGCGTTCCGCCGTCCCGCAGCAGGGCCAGCAGCGGATCCAGCATCTTCGGGTTTCGCATGTCTATCAGCGCCTGGGCAGCGGCTGACCCGGGATTTCCTTCCCGGTCGAGGAGATCTATGCACGGCTTGATTGCAGGTTCGCCCAAGTGGGCGAGGGCCCTCGAGAGATGAAGGCAGATTCCCAGGTCCGAAGCCTCGCCGGTCTCGACCATGTAGTCCAGGGCGGGTTTCAGCCCCCTCTCGTCCTCGAGAAGGCAGAGCGATGCCGCGGAATACATCCTCGTCGTGCGGTCCGGGTCGCCGAGGCTCGCGAAGAGCGGGTCGGCGGCCCTGGCGTCGCCTATCATCCCCAGCGCGCAGGCGGACCAGTAGCGCAGCTGCGCGTTGGAGTCCTTGAGGGCCGCGATGAGGGCCGGGACCGCGGGCCCTCCGATTTTCGCCAGTTTGCGCACCGCGTCATGCTGCGCCTTAATCCTCGGGTCCGCGAGCTTGAGTATCAGCGCCTTGGCCTCGGATTCTCCCGCCTTGTCGTCCGTCTGGGCATAAGTCAGCCCTGCGGCTGCAATCATTGCCGGAACCAGGAGTGCGAGCGGTTTGAGCATGGTTCACCTTCGCCTTGCGGCCCAGCTTGTCCATTCTTCGGGGTCGAGCCTGAAGCGCCGACCCGAAACCTGCCTGTAGCTCCGCAGCGCGAAAAGCGCGGTTATGCGGCAGTCGCCGTCCAAAAGCCGGGCCAGGTCGTCCGGGTCGTCGAGCGCCGTGAACGCGAGATCCGGGGATTCGGGGGTGCGGGAGTACCACGACTCGGACTTGAGCGCCGCGACGGACGCGTGGTCTTCGCCCGTGGATGCGACGCTGCGGATTGCCGCGGCGGGCCTCTGCCTGATAATCGCGAGAGCAAGCGCCGTCCATGTCCGGCACAGGTGTTCCGGATCGCTCAGCATCTCGACGAGGCGGCTGCCTGCGCCCTCCACGCCGCACTTGGCCAAGGCCAGGGCCGCCGCGGAACGCACTGCAGGGTCGGGATCGCCCAGCGATTTCCGTATTATCGCGGCGGAACGGAGGTCGCCGCGGTCCGCGACGCCCAGGCGGATTAGGGCCCATTTGCGCTGCAGTGGGGAGCCCGATTCCGCGAGGGAGACCAGGACGCCCCCGCCCAGCCCCCCGAAGCTGCTCAGCGCGAACGCCGCCCTGGCTGCGGTTTCGCTTGATTCCGTGTCGAGGAGGCCGGAAAGCGCCGGGACGGCCTTCTCGTATTTGATTCTTCCGAGCGCGGCGGCCGCCTCAAGGCGGACGGAAATGTCATCATCTTTCAGGAGCCGGATGAGCGTTTCCGACACCTCGGACCACGGAGCATCGCGGTCATAATATCGCATGCTCCTCTGCCTATCCTCGAGATTCCGGCAGCCCATGAACCCAAGCGCCATGGCGGCAACCCGCCTGACCCGCGGGTTCCGGTGCCCCAGGAAACCCGTGAAGGATTTCAGTGCCCTGTCGCCGCCGAAGCTCAGGAGCCATGCGGCAGGGAGCAGGCGCGATTCCTCGCCGGACTCCATGATGGCCGCCAGCTTGTCGAACCCCGCTTCGCCGGTCGCCAGGAATGCGGTTGTTACGTGGAAGATCTCCTCGTGGGGAAGGCGCCTGAGACTGTGGATCGAGGCGAAGAAGCTCTCGAACCCGGCCTCTTTCCAGAGCTTGAGCACTCCGGTCGAAGCGATGAGCCTCGTGGCGCCGTCTTCGTCCGACATCAGGAGCCTGAGGGGATGGAGGAACTCGACGTCCTCGAGCCTTGCCGCCGCACTGGCGGCGTATCTCCGGACAGCGGGGTCGGCGTCGCTCATGAGCTTCAGGAGCTCGAAACGGGCGCCTGGCGCGCGAAGAGCGAGGAGGTTCGCGACGCGCGCCATCCGCCCTCCGGGGCCGGACGCGGGAAGGGCCTCGGCGAACGCCTCGCCCGCGCTGATTCCGTTCTCCTCGAGGCCCCTGCGCGCCGCCTCGCGGACCTCGGAACTGTCGTCCCGAAGGGCGCGCACCAGCAAGTCCCTGGACTCCGGCTTCCAGTGCGATTCGAGCAGCCGGACGGCCGCGAGGCGGATTGAGTCGTCACCGCTTTCCAGCATTTCCGCCAGCACGCGGCCGGACTGGGGAATCGAGCCCACCGTGAAGTCGAGGATGTACAGTATGCGTTTTCGCTTGCCTGCGCCCGCGGATGTGATCCTGGATGCCAGGTATCCGATTCCATCCGCGCCGCAGTGCTTGAGAGAGCGGATGCACGTCTCGCACGTCCAGTCGAGCTCGTTCCCGTTCTGCAGCGTGAAGTCTACTATGATCCTGAAGCGGCTGGCGTCGCCGAGGACGGCCAGTGCGCACGACGCCAGGAAAGCCGCTCTGCCGGTCCCCCCGGAGGATATTTCGGCGAGCCTCGGGATGGCGGATTGGTCTTTGATGTCCACCACGGCCCTGAACGCCAGCAGCGCCCCCTCGACGTCGCCGGTTTCCAGGATCCCGTACGCGGGTTCCAGCGAGGCCGGCCCGATGCGGATAAGCGAATCGCACGCGTCCCGGCGCAGGAAGGGGCCGGCTTTCGTGTCGGCGAGGATTTTCGCCAGGTGAGGGACGCCCTCCGGGTCCCGAAGGCTTCCGAGAGCCTGGATTGACGCGCTTGCCACTTCCTGGTCCATGTCGGACAAGAGCGGGATTAGGAGCCCTGTCGCTTCCGGTCGGCCTGATTTGGCGAGCAGCCATATGGACTCGATTCGCTTCTTCACGGATCCGCTTTTCAGGCCCTCGGCCAGGACTTCGGCGTCCTCAACGATGCCGAGTTTCGAAAGGGCCCGGCCCGCCTCGTAACGGGTGGCGGGGTCGGAGGACCTCGCCGCCTCCCTGAGTGGCTCGATTGCAGGGCTGCCGATTCTGGTAAGAACGTCCGAGGCGAGCCGCTTCGCCTCCGCGTCACCGTTCCTGAGCAGTCCGACCAGGTCCTCGGTCGCGTCTGGGCCGAGCCTGACGAGGAATCCGAAGGCGAATTCCCTCACGGCTTCGTCCTTGTCCAGGAGGGCGGCCGCCATGGCCGATGTGCATCTGCGGCCCGCCCTGAAGGGCAGGCTCTGGGCTGCAGCGAGCCTGATCGCCGGGTCCGGGTCCTTGAGGAGCGGTATGGCCGCGTCGAGCGCCGCTTCCCCGAAGGATTGGATTCCCTTGGCGGCCGACATCCTCACGGATTTGTCGGAATCGCGCAGGCAGCCCGCGAGAAGCGGAAGGCACTCGCTGTCGTGTATTGCGGCAAGGGCCTCTGCAGCCGATCTCCGCACCGTGCCGTCGATGTCCTTCAGGGCCTGGGAGACCGCGGGAATCGACCCCTTGTCCTGCAGAGCCCCGATTGCCTCCAGGCACCTCGCCCGGACTTCCGCGTCCCGGTCCGACAGCGCCCTGCACAAGGGGTCGAGGGCCTTCCGGTATCTGATACGCGACAGCGCGAACGCTGCGTTCTTCCTGACCGCGGGGTCCGCGTCGGCCAGGGCGGCCGCCAGGTCAGGGCCCGCGGCCTGGACGTCCTCCACTCCGAGGATGTAGGCGCATCTCTGGCGGACCAGGGGGGACTTGTGGTTCCGGAGGGTGAGCAGCAGCACATCGTCGGCTTTCCCGCGCAGGTTCCGGATGGACGCTATGACGATGTGGTACAGGCTGTCGTCAGGATCCGCGAGGGCCCCGGCCAGGCAGGCAGCGGACCGTGGGTCCGGTATAAATCCCAGGAGCTCGGCCGTCGCCTTGCGCCTTGCCGTGTCGCCCTTCTCCAGGTCTGCCTCGAGCAGCGGGAAGGCAAGGTCCTTGAGCCTCTTCAAGGCTTCGATTGCCTCGTCCCTGGCGGGCCAGCGGCTGCTGCGGG
>JBFZBV010000237.1:0-5422 GCA_041308285.1 Planctomycetota bacterium
GGCATGCGCCGGCCACGTCCGAGGCCTCGTTGCCCGACCCGTCGCCCTTGATTGCGATCGAGGTGAGCGTCACGCCTTCGACTGCTCCGGCCGAGACCTCGATTTCCATGACTACGACGTCCTGGGCGGCGGCATCGGCTTCGGAGTCGGCGGGGTTGCCCGCGGCTTCCAGCATCGCAAGAGACCCTATGGTCTGGACCGTCTTTACCGGGCCCACCACCGGCGCGCCGGACACGAAAGGCGTCGCGGAAATCGAGCCAGTGACCGAGACGTCTGCGTTCTGCCCCAGGCATCCGCAGAAGGTCGCGCCAATCGGAGCCCCGGCGGCGATATCAATCGTCACGAGCCACCGCTCGGAAGCCGATGCGGAAATCGTCCTTGAGAGGCCGGAGAAGGTCATGACGTTCCCGGTGAGGCCGGTCAGAGAGCCGAGGAGAACGTCGCCGGCGTCCGCCTTGGCGTCGCCGTTCAGGTCGGCGTAAAGCGCAGCCCCGGTCGCGCCCGTCAGGGGATTCAGCGAACCCGTGAGCAGCAGGGAAATCGAGGTCACCGTGATGTCCTCCACGGCGTCGGAAGCCAGGGCGAGCTGGAGCATGGGAACGCCCTGCGATCCCGGCAGCTCAGTCCCGGCCGTGCCGGCCGGCCCGAGCGAAACCGTCAGCGTGCCCTTGAGGGTGACGACGCATGGATTGCCTCCGTCGGTGTAGGGCCCCTGGTAGGAGGCGTTGATTCCGCGCACGCGGTAGGAATAAGTGCCGTTCTGCCTGCCCGTGACCTCGAAGGACGTCGCAGGGCCCTGGTAGATCTGAGTGAAGGAGTCGATTCCGGGAGCGACTTCCTCCTCGAGCTCGTAGGCTGCGGAGTTCGCCTCGGAAGACCAGTACACGGTGTACTTCCCGGTGTTTGACGAGGCGGGCACCGTGATTGACGCGATGGTCGTCGGCACCTGGAGGAACACGGAGCACTCGCCGGAATTCGCGGACCACAGCGAATAGAGCCTGTAGGTCCCCACCGTGAGGTAGTCGCGAACGCGGAAGCGGTACTTCATGTTCTGCGCGCCGGTGTGGGTGTAAGAGGTCGTCGTGAGGTCCGAGGCGGCGATGGAGAAGCCGCTCCACCACGCGTCCGAAGGCCCGCCCGTTGCCCACATGCTGGAGACCTGCACGTCGTATCCCGCTACGCCGCTGACCGAAGACCAGGAAAGAGGGATCAGGCCCGAGGTCGAGGTGGACGGGAGCGTGATCGCGCCGGGATCCGACGGGACGGGCGGGACGGTGAGCGTCGAATCCACAACCTCTGGCCGTTCGCCGTCGAGCCAGGCCCCGTGGCTTCCGTAGGTCGTGTTGATACCGCGAACCCTGTAATAGTACGACCCGTCGGCCTTGCCTGCGATTATCTGCGAATGGCCGGCGCCCTGGTAGACGAGCGTAGGATTCGTGAAAGACGAGCTGACGTCCTCCTCCAGCTCGTAGGCGTTCGGCCACCACCAGGCGTTGCCCCAGCTAATAATGTAAGTGCCTGTAGAAGAAACGCCCGGCACGTGAATCCAGTCCATTGCGCCGACAGTGCCCGGGGGCGGGGGCGAAGGGGACTGCCCGAGAGCGGCCGAGCACGCGAGGAGAAGAGCTGCCACGGACATCAGAGCCTTCATGTTTCCTCCTGATTTCAAATAAATGCGGGATTGAGGATGCTTGATGATGCAAATCCTGTACCCGCAAGATATTGCACATGTTCGCAACCGGGCGCCGCAGGCCTCGCCCGTCGTTTCATTCGGCAGCCCCTTGCCTTGCGTCGAATCCGGTGCTCCGCCCGATTCGCCCCCTATTCACCCGATTTGCGGATTCAGCCTGGACTTGCGTTACTCGCGAGTAACAGCATTAATCAGGGGTAACATGGGCAACCTGGCTTGCGCGATGATTCACCTGATTGAAGACTGCATGCTCGAGGATATGGGATTTCAGCACAAGCATCAGGCATCTTCTTCCTGCGTCCGAGAAAAGCCCGGGCGCCCTGACCGCGGATAATCGTCCTGGGGACGTCGAGCCTCCTGGCACGATTGTTCCGGAATGTCTGGGAGGGCGAGCCTCCTGGCGAGCCACTCCGAAACGTAGATAAGTGGCTCAGCTGGAGCTTCGCCCTCCCGGGCACACTCCAGAATGCACACGAGCGGCTCAGATGGAGCCCCTCGACAGGCTCGGAGGCTGAGGGTGAATTTGTCGAACCCTTCGCCCACCCATATTCATTCGGGTGTTTCCGTGAATGACTGCCTCAGTCTGGCCCTTCGAGTCGCCTGGAGTCACCGAATGGCTCGCTCAAGGCAGGCTGTCCCGCGGCTCTGTTAGCGGCCATTCGCCGCGAAGGCTGCCCGGACGCCCTCATTTCCCCTGGCGCCGGCGGATGAATGCGATAGCGCGCTCGGCCTCGCTCTTCAGTTCCCCGTTGACCAGCGGATTCGCCGCGAACTGCTCGAGGTCCTCCAGGTGCTTATCGCCGCCGTACTCCCCGATGTTCCGCAGGCATTGGGACTGAATCCCCTGGTCGCTGCGAGCATGGAGCATCGCCGTGAACGCGTCGGCGACCGTTTCGTGGTGTTCCTCGGGTATGCCGTGGGAGAGTCCCCACATGGATCGACCCTGGATTTCGTAGTCGGAGCCCTGCATTCCTCGGACGAGGGCGTCGATAACGGCCTTCGACTTGTTCATGAGCGTGCTCAGGCCGAAGTAATAGACCATTTGTTTCCTGTCCCGATCCTTGGTGTCTGCCATCGCGAGCAGTTTGTCCTGTATGTTCTGCGAGACCTGGGCGCCCCAGAGGTTGCGGAGGGAGTCGTCGGCTACGTTCGAATCCTTGTCGTTCAGGAGCTTGAGCACGGCATCGGAAGCGTCGCCCCGTAGATCACCCTTGCAGCAGATCCCCAGGATGTGGGTCACCTTGCCCCGGACTGCGGGACTGGGATCCGCGGCCATGCCGAGGAACATCGCCGCGTCTCCGGGCTCGACCACAGTATTGACAAGGGCGTACATGGCCGCGGCGCGGGCCTCGGCGTTCTTCGATTCCAGGAAACGCAGGACAAGCGGCCTCATGGACGCCTTGTCGTAATTCACGTCGCCTATGCACGCGACGGCCATGAGCGCGACAATCTGGAGGGATTCGTCGTTCGAGGCCAGCGCGGAGCGAATCTCGTCCAGGGCGATGAGCTTCCTGCGCTCGTCCCCTATCTGCTGGACGTCCTCTACCCACTGCCGCGCCTTGGAGGCGGCGGGATCCGCTTCCTTGACCTCGGCATCCTGGAGGAAGGGCCCCTCTTCTTCTCCGCCCTCCTCCTCGTCCCCGCCTTCGCCGGGATCGCGCCCGTGCAGGCCTGCTTCCGGGCCCGCTGCAGGTCCCGAGGACCGGTAGAAAGACACGAAATGCGGATTAATCCAGTCGCCTAGGAAGAGGAAGTCGGCGTCCGAATCGGGTTCGAACGCCGCCATCAGTATGAATAGCTGGTGCCGGCCGTCGTCGCTGTGGAAGAAGAGATGCGGCATGCCGCTGAGGACAAAGAGGAAGAAATCGGATTCCAGCCTCTTCCCGTCCTTCACGGCCTCGGCCCTGCCGCACTGGTGGACCGTCACGGCCGCTGCGAGGAAGGACTCGGAGCGCCTGCGGCCGTGCTCCTTCTCGATTTCGGCCGAGACCGGCTCCAGGATTCCGGGCAGCTTCTTCAGGGCTTCCGGGTCCCTGCGGAGCGCAATCGAATCGAAAAGCCCGGCCCGGGCGCCGCCGGGGAACTTGAGGAAGCCCCTGTCGCGGTTCCACGTGCCGAGGATTTCCGCCGACAGGCGGTTGTCGGGATCATCGACGAGCGCGGGCTCGATCCGGGTTCCTGCAGCCTGGAAATCCGGTCCTCCATCGCGCGAGCACGACGCGGAGACCGCCAGAGCGAACACGGCCGCCGCCCAACCCGCAGTACGCAGTCTGCAAGCCATGACAGGCCTCCATCACATCTCCGGGGCGGGAGCAGGTCGGTCCGGGGCCCGGCTGAGGCCTGGGCGGCCCGGCTACTTGCCCTTGTCCCCGCCCTTCCTCTTCTCGAACGCCGCGAGAGCCGCCTTGATGCGGTCCGCCCAGTATGCCTGGTTCCGGTCGCCCTCGATTGCGGCCAGCTTCTTCCTGAGCACGGGCACGGCCTCTTCCTGGTCGAGGTTCACGAGCGCCATGGCAGTGGCCAGCTCCTCGTTGGGGCTCGCCGGGGCCTTGAGCGCGCCCCTGAGAATCCCGATTGCCTTGGCGGACTTGATGTTCGAGAGGCCCTGCACCGCGGCCATGCGGAGGTTCTTCATCTCCTCGCCGGTCGACAGGAAGAAGAGCGCGATTTTCGCGGTTATCTCGTCTCCGGGATCGAACGCAATAGCCCAGAGCACGTTGCTCTTCGCATCCTCGTCCTTGCCGTCGAGAATCCCGGCAATCATCGCCTTCGTGGTTTCGCAGGGTATCCTGCACAGGCAGTTCGTGTACATCGCCGGGACCCAGTCCTCCGTGCCGGCCGGCAGCCCGTCCCTGAACCTGACGAGCGCCTTCGCGGTCTCCTCGTCCCCGAACGTGGAAATCGTGAGCAGGATGGAATAGAGATCGCTCTTGGGCGTGGACGGGACTGCGGCGAGGAGCGTGTCGACGACCAGCTTCCTCAAAGCGGGCCACGACTCGACTTTGAGCAGGGGGCTCACGCCCTTCCCGGCCCGGTCGAAGCACGTCTCCATGAGCGTCGCGACCATCTCGAAGCGCCAAGCGTCGATCCTGGCCTTCGAGTCGGATTCTATGGAGACGGCGGGGGCGAACGCGGGATCCAGCGCCGCCTTGACGAGGCCGACGACCTCCTCGTACGGCAGCAGGATTTCGTCGATTACGAGATTCACGAAGCATGCGGCGTACTTAATCCCCTTCTGGTCATGCGCCAGGGTAGGGTGCGGCGTGCCCATGAACATCTCGCTCGGGGGGGCCCGCCTCGCCCTTATGTCGTCCTTGTTGCGCTTCAAATCGAGGAACAGGTCCGCGAAAGCCGCCGATGCCTGCGGGAGCTTGAGGTCCGCGGTCTTCGCCTTGCCCGAGACGCTCAGCCTGCGCATGATGGTCCTGTGCGCCTCCGCGCGCATTGCCTCGTCGTCCTGCTCCTGCGCGGCCGCGGGGACCGCGAGGGCAATCAGGGCCGCGAATGCGATTTCCCTTCTCATCTCGCACCTCCACAAAGGGGGAAGAGCAGTATATCCCGGAACGGCCGCGCGTCCAACGGGCTTCGGCGGACCCGGGGCGATGAAGAATCGCGCGCGGCATCGTCCGTGGCTGTCGTCGGGAGCGGGGTTTTGGGGGCTCGTGTATTACTTACAAGCACGAGTACGGGATAGCAGGTCCCGCGGTGAAAACGACCGACGATACATCCAGG
>JBFZBV010000238.1:0-5997 GCA_041308285.1 Planctomycetota bacterium
GAAGACCTCGTCAGGGGCGAGTAGGAATAGGGGATGCCGGCCCCCCCGTCCCTGCGACGGCGATAAACCGCCGCCGGCGAAGGCGCGGGAATCGCCACGGTCAGAGCTGCACGTTCCTGATGCACTCCGGGCAGTAGTGCTTGCCGTCGAATTCCGAAACCGTCTCTATCGGGTGGAAACCGAGGCACGAGCTGCAGATTCTCCTCCGGCCCGATGCGCTCCGGCCGTCCGGCTCGCCCGTCGCCAGCTCGGCTCCGGGCGCGAGGCTCTGGCCGCAGCTCAGGCAGAACTCGAACTCGAAATTCACGGTGCCGCAGGCCCGGCACTGCCTGACGGACGAGGCGTCCACAATGGGGGGCGATCCTTCGCCCTCCGGGTGAGCGGGCAGGAACTCGCCTGTGCCGGTCACGCTTGCGCCGCAGGAGTTGCAGAATTTCTTCTCCGGGGGCACGGCGACCCCGCATTTCTGGCATTTGACCATGCGGGGCTGCGCCTTCATCGTGCCGCCCTTGGCCATAGGCTTGCCGCATTCCATGCAGAAGGTCGAGGCCTTCTCGTTGAGCTTGCCGCAGTTCTTGCAGAAGACTTTGACGCCCATGAACCACCGTAAAAAACCGGCGGAGGAATTATATCACTTCGCGGCCTCCGGCGACAGGGGCGCGGCCGCGTGCCGCCTCAGAGGCTTCCCGCCCTGCCGATGAGCCGGTTGAGGTTCCCGGAGGAATCGGCGAGCACCTTCTCGTGCACGGATCTGCCATGCGAGTCCATTGTGACCACGGCGGGGAAGTCCTTGACCCTTATCACCCACATGGCCTCGGGAGCGCCGAGGTCCTGCTTCAGGACGTCGAGCACCTCCACGACGGAATCGGCGATTAATGTCGCGGCTCCGCCCACGGCGTGCAGATAGACGGCCTTGTGCTTTTTCAGCGCGTCCATCGTCTTCCTGCCCATGCCTCCCTTGCCGATAACCGCCCTGACGCCGAAATGCGAGATTATCTTGTGCTCGTAGGGCTCCTCCCGCGTGCTCGTGGTCGGGCCGGCGGCGAGGAACCTGTAGCGGCCGTCTTCCCTGGCCACGACCGGGCCGCAGTGATACACTGCGCCGTCGCGGAGAAGCCCCTTCAGCTTGTCGTAGAGCGCCAGTTCAGGGGCCTTCGGTTTCGAGTCTATGAAGGAGTCCACGAGGAACTTGTGCGCGGCGTCCCTCGCCGTCACAATGACGCCGTTCAGCCTCACGACGTCGAGGAGCCCGAGGCGCGACACCTGCTCCTCGCTCAGGGGGATGTTCAAGTCAGCCAATCTTCACCTCGTCCTTCGCGTAGACCAGCTTCTTCCTCCTCGCGGCCCAGCACAGATACGCCGCCGACACGAAGTAGCACGCCGGATGCCGGTGGCATGATCCGATTTTGACGCCGAGCAGAGTCGTCAATCCGCCCAGGCCCATGGGCCCGATCCCGAGGGAATTCGCCTCCGCAAGCAGGCGCTTCTCGAGGCTGTCGAGCCCTTCGTCGGGGTTCCGGTCGTCCAGGGGCCTCAGAAGCTGCTTCTTGGCCAGTGCGAATGATCCCGCCCTGTCGCCGCCGACGCCGATCCCCACGATGCCCGGCGCGCAGCCCTCTCCCTGCGCCCTGCACACGGCGTCGAGCACGGCCTTCCTTATCCCGTCCAAATCGCGGCCCGCCCCGAGGTCCTGGTCGGGCAGCTTGTACTGCGCCGAGACGTTCTCGGATCCTCCGCCCTTGAGGAGCAGGTCCGCCTCAATCCCTTCGCCGTCCCGCTCCTCGAAATGGATTGCCGGGAATCCCGCCCCTATGTTGTCCCCGCTGTTGCGGCCTGAAACCGCGTCCACCGCGTTGGGCCTGAGGTAGTTCTTCGCCGTGGCCGCGGCCACCGCCTTGTGGATTACCGCGGTGATTTCCCCCCTGGAAACCGAGTGCGGGTGGCGGACGAAGAAATTCAGCACGCCGGTGTCCTGGCACACGGGAGTCGACCTTTCCCTGGCGAGCCTCACGTTCTCGAGGATTACGGAGAGGACGTCCTTTATCCCCGGGTCCCGCTCCGCCTCCCTCGCCTTGCGCAGGGCCTGCTCCACGTCGACGGGCAGGTCGGTCGAGGCCAGCCTTATCAGTTCGACGAACGCTTCTTCCAGGTGTTTCATGCGCGGAGAGCCTTAATATACGTCGATTCCCCGACGGGCGCGGCGGGCCGCGGCGGACGGTGGCGCATGGTTCTCGGGTCGCGCCGGGCTCTTCGACCGCAGGATAAATAAAAAGGAAAATGATTCTTACTCCGCACGGCTTTCAAAGCAAGCCAAAAGGGGCGAAACAAAAGCCCCGCCCGGGTGTTGAAGAAACCGGACGGGGAAGAGGAGTCCGAAGACCGGCGCTTCCCGCCCGCCAGGATTTTCAAGGTGCTATATGAACTGCATCGAAGTGCTGGGGCATCTGCCCGCCTACGCGGACGGCGAGCTTCCCGGCGGCCTCAGGGACCAGGTGAGGTCGCACATAGCCGCCTGCGCGGCCTGCAGGCGCAGACTCGGCGAGTTCGACAGGCTCTGGGACCTGATGGACAATCTCGAATCCGTCAATCCTCCCGCGGATTTCAGCGCCAGGGTGAGGGAGAGGGTCGAGGAAGGCCTCATGCCAGCCCGGGTGCGGTCCCTGCGGAAGGTCTGGGCGGTGGGCGCCGCCGCAGCGGCCGTGCTCGCGGCTTTCGGGATGTTCGCGGCCCTCACCGGCCCGGCGGGCCCGCCCGACGCGGCCCCGGCCCCCACAATCGACCAGGCGGCAGCCGACGCCCGGGACGAGCGCGCCCTGCTCGACGAGATGACCGGCTACCCGGAGCTTCTCGACCTTCTCGAAGGGCTCGACGCGGCCGGAGAAGGGGATGTGGACCTGGACGTCCTCGACAGGATGGAACTGCTCAGCGGAGCCGGCTCGGCCCCGGCCGACGAATTCGGCATCGAGGAGACCGCCATCATCCCCGACGAGGCCGACCTCGACTGGATGGACTGACATGAAGGCAATGGCGATGACAGCATGCTTCCTCACGGCGCGGACGGTCCTGACGTGCGCGGCGGCCCTCCTCGCGGCATCGGCAGCCGCAATCGCCGCGTCGCCGGCCGAGCCGAAGCCCGGGAAGGGGATTCAATCCCGCGCGTCGGAGAAGTGGAACTCCCTCAGCCGGGACCAGCGGCGCAAAATCATCGGCGAATACCGCAGATGGAAGGCCCTCCCGGCCGAGGAGAAGGAGAGGCTCAGGGCCAATTTCGAGAAGTATTCCCGCCCCGCGGCCCAGACCGGCGGCGGAGCCGGGCCGAAGCAGGCGCCCGGGCGCTGGAACGAGCTCCTCGCGAACTTCTCGAGCTGGTCGTCCATGACGCAGAGCCAGAAGAAGCGCCTCATGGACTGCCACAAAATCCTGAAGAACGTCCCCGAGGAGAGAATCAGCCGTGTCATGCGGCTCGAGCCCGGGGAGCGCGCCAGGGCCCTGCAGGAGATGGTCGAGGAGGCGCGCCTCAACGGCCTCGCGCGCCAGTTCTCCTCCGGGGAGAAGGCGGCCATCAGGACCCTGAAGGGCGGCGAAAAACGCGCTGAAATCCGCAGAATCCTCGCCGAACGGAGCAAGGAGCAGATTAAAAGGATTCCCGCCGGGACAGCCGAGAGAATCAGGCGCCTCGGCCGGGCCGAAGCCGAGGCCGAAACCCGGAAGGAACTCGAGAGAATCTCGTACCGCGACCAGGCCCTCGTCTCCCTTCTCGACTCCCAGGCCCGCAGGGAATTCGCCTCCCTTCCGGTCGGGGAGCGCGACTCGTGGGGCGCCCGGAAGCTCGGATCGATGGCCCCCGGAATCGAGGGCATGCTGCCCGAAGGCGCATCGAAGGGCCTGGATGGAATCCCCGAACCGGAGCGGCTCTGGAAGGCCGTCTCGCTGGCTTTCGATCGCAGGCTCGAGAGGCTCTCCTCCCGGCTCACGCCCGCCCAGTCCGCGGAGGTGGCCTCCCTGGGCCCGGCGCGCAGGGCCGAGAGGATTGCCCAGCACCTGGCGCAGAACCACCGCAGGATCCTCGCCTCGATTCCTATCAGCCTGAGGCGGGAAATAGAAGGCAAGTCCGGGGACCTGCAGCGCAAGGCGGTTTCCGAATACATCGAGTCCAGAATCCCGAGGGACTTCTGGCTCTCGCTCTCCAGGGCCGACCAGGACCGCTTCCTGAAGCTGCCCCTCGTCCTGAGGCTCAAGGCCGTGGAGCAGGCCCGCAAGGCCCGGAAATCGGCCGGCGCGTCGGGCGGCAAGGAGTGACGCCGCGCCGCCGGGATCGCCCGGAGCGGCTCTCCCCCGAGGCATCCGCGCCCGCCGCCTCTCGCGCGCGGCCTCCGCATCTTCTTGAATCGCGCCAGCCCGAGTATATAATCTAGTTTCCGGGTTCTATTCCAATCCGCCGGGGGTGTTGGAGTCGAGAGATGGCCGAACCGCATGGCCTCGGACTCGAGGAATTCTACCGGCTCCACAAGCCGGGGGGCAAAGACGCGTTCCTCAAGAAGTACGCGCTGCCCTTCATCGTCGAAATCAACCCCGAATCCGAGGCGCACGGCCAGTGCAACCCCCAGTACGGGACGCTGGTCGGCTACAGGGCGACTTCGGGATCCGTGTACTTCGAGGCGAAGCAGATTCGGTCCGACTCGAGGGTGTTCCCGCTCGTGAAGAGGGTGCAGGTATTCCCCGACAAGATCACAATCGGCAGGTCGGGCAACAACGACATCGTCCTCGACGACCTCCTGGTCTCCAAGCTGCAGTCGTACGTCACCTTCGAGCAGGGCAAGACGATGATTACCGACGTCGAATCCAAGAACGGCACGTTCATCGACTCGAGGAAGATTCCCCCCATGCAGAAATTCGAGTGCCTCGACGGCGCTCTTCTGGGCTTCGGGCCCAAAATCAAGTTCCTTGTGATGTCGGCCGAGCTCCTCTGGGACAACATGATGCTCGCCATGGAACACTGACCGGTATCCGGGTTTTGGAGCCACTCGCATGAAGAACGGCGTGACAATCGCCATTGCCGCGATACTGCTGGCGGCTGCGGCCGCCGCCGCCTTGCTGCTCCGGGACCGCGGAGAGGACGACATCGTTCCCGGCCAGGGCGGCGGCCAGGAAAGGGGCGAAGACGTCCGGACGCCCACCTCGGCCGGCGTCGAAGACCAGGGCCCCCCCGCGAAGCCCTCGGGCGGCGCCGCCGATTCCAACCCGATTCCTGCCGGGAATCGGCCCGGGCCGGCCGACGGGACCGCCGGCGCCGGCGTTCCGGAGTCGAAATTCGTCTACCACCCGCACGCGGGCCTTCTCCCGGAAAACGCCCCCGCCGCAGGCGGCCCGGCCGCCCCGGAGAGGGACGCCAAGGCGCTGCTCAGGGAAATCGAGCTGCGCAACGAGAGGACCGAGAAGACGCAGACGGAGGCGGACGAAAGGAAAGCCAAGCAGCTGAAAATCTTCAAGGACGTCGTTTCCGGCCTCACCGACGAGCAGGCAGTCAAGGTCGCCCAGGCCTTCGAGGCATGCTACGCCGAGGCATACAGGGAATTCAGAATCCTGGCCGCCAAAGGGGACGAGAGGACCGAGAAGGAAATCTACGCCGAGGTCCGTGCAAGGCACGTTGCGAAACTCGCCGACGTCCTCGACCCTGCGCAGCTGAAGGAATTCAGCGACTGGTGGGAGAAAATCGAGGAGAAGAAGGCCAGCGAGAAGCCCGGCGGCAGATAGGTCGCCGCTCCGGCCGCTCCTCCGAGGAACGGCAAGATGAAGAACATCCTCATAGTCGACGACGAGAAGCCCATCATCGACGCGCTCGTCGCGGTCCTCGAGTACGAGGACTACAGGACCGTCACGGCGCAGAACGGCAGGGAGGCCCTTGCCGTGGCGGCGGAGAGCGACGTGGACCTCGTCCTGCTCGACGTCAAGATGCCCGGCATGGACGGGATAGAAGTGCTCAAGCGCATCAAGGAG
>JBFZBV010000239.1:0-3457 GCA_041308285.1 Planctomycetota bacterium
GCCTCGCTCAGGGTGACCGGGGGCAGAAAAGCCGTGGGGCGGGTCTTGCGGTACTCCCGCGCCACGGGTTCCCCCCGGATGAACCGGTCGATCATCTCGGCGGCGACCTTTCCGGCCGCCATGCCCTCCACCACGGTTGCGGCCCCGGTGACCGCGTCGCCGCCGGCGAAGATTCCGGGGATGCGCGTGGCGCAGGTTTCCGGATCGGCCACGATTCTCCCTTCCTTGGTGATTTCGAGGTGGAGCCCTTCCCCGAGGCCGACGGTGTGGGGCTCCTCGCCTATGGCGACGAGGAGCGAGTCCAGGGGCAGGAAGAACTCGGCTCCTTTCACGGGCACGGGGCGCCGCCGGCCGGTCTCGTCAGGGGCGCCCAGCTCCATCCTCTGGCACGTGAGGCCCTTCAGTACGCCCTGCTCGGACGCGATGCCCGCCGGCGCGCTGAGGTAGAGGAACTCGATGCCTTCCTCGACGGCGGCCTCAATCTCCTCTTCCAGAGCGGGCATCTCCTCGCGGGTGCGGCGGTAGATCACGCTGACCTGCTTCGCGTCGGTGAGGCGGATGGCCATGCGTGCTGCGTCGATGGCCACGTTGCCGCCGCCGACGACCCCCACCCGCGTGCCCAGCATTGGCGGCCTCCAGAGGAGGGCCTCCTTCAGGAAATCGAGCGCGTCGCGGACGCCCTTCACGTCCATGCTCGGCAGGTTGAGCTCGCGGGACCGGTGGGCGCCCGGGGCGAGGAACACGGCGGCGAACTCGCTTCTCAGGCGTTCCCACGGCAGGTCGACGCCTACGCGCGTGTTCGTGACGATTTCGACCCCGATGCGCCGGATTCCCTCGATGTCGGCCGACAGGACCGCCTTGGGGAGGCGGTACGGGGGGATGCAGATTGCCAGTGCGCCGCCGGCCACGCCGAAGGCCTCGAAGATTGTGGGGCGGTACCCGCGGCGGGCGAGCTGGTACCCGGCCATGAGCCCAGCCGGCCCAGAGCCGACTATCGCCACGCGGGGCCCCGAAGGGGGCTTCCCTGCGGGCCCGGGGTGCAGGCCGGCCGCCACGGCCCGGTCGACGGCGAATCGTTTCAGCGCGCGGATTGCGACGGGGCTCCCCCATTTCCCCGCCGAGCACCGGGATTCGCAGGGGTGGTGGCACACGCGCGCGCAGACGGAAGGGAGGGGATTGTCCTTGTGGATTGTCTCGAACGCCTCCGCGAACCGCCCCGCCGCGATTTGGGCGACGTAAACCGGCACCTCGGTGCCGATGGGGCAGACGTGCTGGCACGGGGAGGAGATGATTTCCTTGCATGCGAAGGAGGGGCAGCGTTTTTTCCGGACGTGCGTCTCGTACTCGTCCCGGAAGTAGCGCAGGGTCGTGATGACGGGGTTCGGGGCCGTCTGCCCGAGCCCGCAGAGCGCGCTCTTCCGGACCGCCTCGGCCACCTCGGCGAGCACTTCGAGGTCCCGCGGCTCCGCCCGCCCCCTGGTGATGTCCGTCAGGATTTCGAGCATCTGCCTCGTGCCCGTCCGGCAGGGCGAGCATTTCCCGCAGGACTCCTTGCAGGCGAAGTCGAGGAAGTATCGGGCGAAATCCACCATGCAGGTGGTCTCGTCCATCACCACCATGCCCCCCGACCCCATGATGGTGCCCGCTGCGGTCAGGGAATCGTAGTCCACGGGAATGTCCAGCGACCGGGCCGGGATGCAGCCGCCCGACGGTCCGCCGGTCTGGACGGCCTTGAGCTGCTTCCCGTCCGGGACGCCGCCCCCGATGTCCTCAATCATCGTGCGGAGGCTGATTCCGAGCGGGACTTCGACCAGGCCCGGCCTCTGGACCTTGCCGACGAGGGAGAACGTCTTGGTCCCCTTGCAGGCCGCGGTCCCGACCTCGGCGAACCAGTCCGCCCCCTTCTGGAGGATCATCGCAGCGGAGGCCAGCGTTTCGACGTTGTTGATGACCGTGGGCCTGCCCAGCAGGCCGGACACTGCGGGGAAGGGCGGGCGGGGCCGGGGCATGCCTCGGCTGCCCTCGATGGAGGCGAGCAGGGCCGTTTCCTCGCCGCACACGAAGGCGCCTGCCCCCTCCTTCACGCGGAAGCGGAAGGCGAATCCCGTCCCGAGGATGTCCTCGCCTGTGAGCCCGAGCCCGGCCGCCTGCTTCAGGGCCGTGTCGATTCGTTCCAGGGCGAGGGGGTACTCAGCGCGGCAGTAAATCGTCCCCTCCGATGCCCCGAGGACCCAGCCGGCAATCAGCATCCCCTCCAGGATCGCGTGGGGGTCGCTCTCGAGGAGCGCCCGGTTCATGAACGCCCCGGGGTCGCCCTCGTCCGCGTTGCACACGACGTACTTGGGTCTGCCCGGGGCCTCCCGGCAGAACTGCCACTTGCGCCACGTGGGGAACCCCGCCCCGCCGCGGCCGCGCAGGCCGGAGCGCTGAATCTCCGCGAGCGTCTTCTCCGGCCCAATCTCGAACGCCCGGAGGACCCCCTCGTAGCCCCCCAGGGCCATGTAGTGGCGGATGTTCCGGGGGTCAATCCATCCGCTGCGTCGCAGAATCCGCCGGACCTGGGGCTTGAAGAGCGGGGCTTCATCGAGGGGCGGAATCTTCCCGGCCGGGCCGTCCCCGAAGCTGCCCAGGGCGAATCCCTCGACGGGAGCACCCCCCTCGATGTGGCGGGCGACGATCTCTGAGGCCTTGTCGGGATCCACGGAATGGTAATAGACCCCCGGGCCCGGGGCGCGCAGGACGGCCACGAGGGGCTCGAGGAAGCAGGGGCCGAGACAGCCCACCTCGACGATTCGGGTGGGAAGCCCGCGGCGTGCGCTTTCGGACCGGATTCGTTCGAGCGCGTCCATCGCCCCCGCGGACCGCCCGCAGGTCGCCGTGCCCACGAGCACCAGGGGCGGGTCGCCGCTGACCAGCTCCTTCCACTCCTCGCGGGCCTTTCCGAGCAGTTCCTTAATCCGGTTCATGCGCTCGAAGTCCTGTAAGGGTCCGACCGGGAAAATACGGGAGCGGGATTCGAATCCCGGACGGATCGGCATTCTAAGCGAGCCGATTCTCGAAAGCAACGCGCATCATCGGGATTTTCCGGACTGCCTGTCCGGCGTTCCGGGGCCGGCATGGGCCCCGCGCGGACCCTCGGCCGACGGGGGTGCAGAGCCCGGAATCTTCGGGCGGCGGGCGACCTGATTCTCCTGGATGTATCGTCGGTCGTTTTCACCGCGGGACCTGCTATCCCGTACTCGTACTTTCATGCCGCGTATTCGTTCCCGTGCACGTTGTAGTACACGTACACGACTTGCATGGAACGAGAAGGCGCCGGAAAAGCTCGCATGAGCGAGGGGAAGTGGAAGAGGAAGGGTAGGCGGGAAGAAAATGAGGAAGGGTAAGGGGAAGTACGGGGAAGTACGTTCACTCCATCTTGTCAGTCATCCACGAGCCCCCAGAACCCCGCTCCCGA
>JBFZBV010000240.1:0-5976 GCA_041308285.1 Planctomycetota bacterium
ACTCGCCCGGGATCTTGCCGAAGTCGTACACGGGGATGATGTTCTCGTGCGCGAGCCTCGCCGCCTGCTTTGCTTCGCGTTCGAACCGGCGGACCATGGAATCGTCCTCGACCATCTCGAGCGGGAGCACCTTGATGGCGACCCTGCGATCGAGCGAGAGCTGCTTGGCCTCGTAGATTTGCCCCATGCCGCCCTCGCCGATTTTCCTGACGAGCTTGTACCCCGCAATCGCCTCGACCTTGCGCGACCTTATGTAGAGGTTCCTCGCCTGCTCGACCGCCTTGACCTGCTTTTGCGTGAGTATCCCCTCGGAAATCATGATTTCACCGAGGGTTATGAACGCGAGACCCCTCTCGCCGGAATCGAGGAGCTCCCTGAGGCACTTCTCTATCTGCTCTTTGGTGGCGAGCTTGTTCTTGAGGACGATGAGCGAGAAAATCCGGTCTTCTTCTGAGATCTTCGAAGACATCGTCAGCCTTAATCAACCGGGGGACCGCCGCGGTTCTCGCTATAGCCGGGCCCACGCCGTGCGCTCGCGTTCAGCAGCCGGCTCCGGAACCCGGGGCGCCTTGTCGATTCGGATCGCCCGGATTCTGCCTGCCGCCCGCCGCTTCCCCGCCCGGCTGTTTTCCACCATGTTCCCGCAACACCCGGATGTTGTCAAGCCTGATGGTCAGGCCCCTCGCGTCGTAATATTCCAGCAGGGGGATTGCGAACTTGCGCGTCGTGCCGACGAGGTCCCTGAACTCGGCCGACACCAGCCGCCCTTCCGAGGCGATTTTCCGCCTTATGATGCCTTCAGTTTCGGCCAGGGTCTCCGAATGGAAAATCATGCCCCCGCCTATGTCGACCAGCTCCCCGGTTTCGAGGAGGTGCCTGACGATTTCCCCAGCGAATCCCTCGGGCCCGCCGATTGAAGCCTCAGCCGCGCCGCGGTCGGGAGGCGAGAAGCGCGCGTCGCGGAACAGAGCCGAGCACTTCGAGGCGGCCTCTCCGGCAGGCCCCTCGGCCGCGGGCCTGAAGCCGGAGGCCGAGACGAAGCCGCCTGCGACTCGGACGGCCCCGGCGGACTCCATGTATTCCAGAATCCAGTCGAACAGGCGGTTCTCCAGCCCGATTACGTTCCGAATCTCAATCTTCTGCATCCCCGCGCGCATGGGGTGGTCCCTGTGATACGCGGAAATCATGTCCGTGATCATGCCCGTCGTGCGGTCCAGATTCCTCCGGTGGACCGCCTTCTCGCCCTTCAGGACCTGGACCGCCTCGTCCCTGCTCCTCCCGAGGATTCCGTTGACCTCGCCCGAGGGCAGGAGGGCGGCCCGGGCCAGGTCGGCCGGCGACTGCGGATTCATGCCCGCCGAAAGGAGGAGGTCCAGGACGTGCGTGCGCGGATCGGGGAGCGCCTCGCGCCTGGCCGCGAGCCTCTCGAGTATCCACGGCCTCCTCGGCTTGAGCTTCTTCCCCTCCGTCTCGATTACGACGCCCCCTCCGGCCGTGACCGGGGGCGAGGGGTACCTCGCGATGAACCTGTCGCCAGCCGCCGCCGGGGCGGGCGAGTCGAGCCTTATCTGCACGAAGTCCTCCTCGCCCGGGGCGAGCTTGGGCTTTTCCAGGAGGAAGATTCTCCCGGGGGATTCGAAGGTGCCGGTGTGGAAAATAATCTCCGTCTGGTTGCGCAGGGGCTTCCTGGCCGAGGAGAGGTGCTTGATTCTCGCCGTCACGACCGATGTGGACCCGAGGTAGCCCGGCTCGCAGGCCACGTCGCCGCGCTTTACGGCGTGGTAGTCCGCCCCGGCCAGGTTCAAGGCCGTCCTGTGGCCGGCCCTGGCGGTCCGGATTCTGTTCCCGTACGCCTCCATGCCCTTGATGCGGGCCTTGATTCCGGACGGCAGGATTTCGATTTCGTCGCCGACGGCAACGGTTCCGCTGACCGCGACTCCGGTCACGACCGCGCCCTGGCCTTGGGCGGAAAAGGACCTCTGTATCGGAAGGCGGAATACCCCGGTGGCCGGGGGGCCGGTGATTCCGCGCACAATCCGCTTGATTGACTCCTTCAGGCCGGCGATGCCCTGCCCGGTCACGGAGGACACCCTGTGGATTTCGGCGCTCTCCAGGAACGTGCCCCTGGTGAAATCGCGTATCTCCTCCTCGACTATTTCAATCATCTCCTCGTCGACGAGGTCGATTTTCGTCACGGCGCAGATTCCGTTCCGGAGACCCAGAATCTGCATTATCTCCACGTGCTCCCTGGTCTGCGGCATGATGCCGTCGTCCGCCGCCACGACAAGAACGACGAGGCCGAACCCGGTCGCCCCCGCGACCATGTTCCTCACGAACCGCTCGTGCCCGGGGACGTCGATTACGCCCATGTTGAGGTCCTGGTCCACCAGCATGTGGGCATAGCCGATGTCGATGGTCATGCCCCTGTCCTTCTCCTCCTGCAGGCGGTCGGCGTCGATTCCGGTGAGCTGCTTCACGAGCGTGGTCTTCCCGTGGTCGATGTGGCCTGCGGTGCCGAGGACGACGTTCACTACGGGGATTTCATTCTCGCCCATGCATTTCCTGCTCGAGATGCCGGCCGCCCCCGGGGAAATGGACCGATCGTCAACCTGGAAGCGGACGCGCGCCGGCGGGGATTATATTTCCCCGGCTCGGCGCAGCGCAAGGACGCCCGCCGCCCGGGGCTGCATGAGCGATTCGATTGCGTGCCAAGCGCCAGAACCGTTGGTATCATGTCTCCGGGCGGTCCGGAGCGTTCGCAGGGGGATTACCATGGCGTTCTTCTCGCTCTCAGGAGGCAATCGGGTCGTAACGGCCCGGCTTGCGGCGGCGCTTGCGGCGCTGGCGATCGCAGGCTGCTCGTCGGGCCCCGAGCCGGACGGAGGCGGGGCGGCCGGGCCGAGGCCGTGGGAGAAGGCCGTCGCGGCGCTCGAAGCGGGGCCGGACGGGCCGGGGGGCGGTTTCGACGGGCTCAGGAGCACGATTAGCTCCCTCGGTCCGGCAGACCTGGGGCATTTCGTGAACGGGCTCGGCGAGAGCAGGGCTTTCGTGGGCATGTTCACGGAAGTCGAGGGCGGGGGAGGGACAGGGGAGGAAGAGGAGGGCGGAGGGGCCATAAGGCGCGCATGGGCCGAGAACCTCTACGTGAGGTTCGGAGCGGACCTGGTCAGGGTGAGGATTCTGAGGCTCCTGACTCCCGAGAGGGCGGGAATCAAGGACAGCACGGCGGCCGCGGACATGGCCCGGGTGAGCCTCCGGGATTTGATGGACGTCCGCAGGGCCGCCGCGAGGCTCAGTTCCCCGGACTGGCGCTCGGCAATGAGCCCCTTCGAGGGGGCCCTCAAGGGCGACGCCCTCCGGTCATCGGACCTGGCGGAAATCTCCAAGCTCTGGTTCCTGCGTGGAATCGGATCGCAGGGGCTGAGCGGCGCGCGCGCCTTGCGAGCCGCGGTCGCGGCGCGTTTCTTCGGATACGGCGTGGACGTCGAGAGGCGGAACTTCCCCCGAGAAGCGGAATCGCATGCCGACCGCCTCGGGAAGGCGTTCGAATCGTGGTCCGCCGGCGGCGTTGACGAGGCATGGAGGGGTCTCCTGGGCGCGGCTTTCGGCGCCGCAGCCGGCCCGGATGCCGGGAGCACGGAGCGCCTCCTCTGGCTCATGTGCGTTCTCGCGCGCGCCGGGCACGGATCGGACCTCAGGGCGCGGGCGGGCCGGTCCCCTGCGGGGCGCGGCTATGCGGAGACGTTTTCGCCCGCCCTGGTAGATGCCGCAGTCTCGGCGATGTCCGAGGGCGGAGAGAAGGGCGCCATAGCCGCGGTCGCCGTGCTCACGGGGGAGGATCCGTACCTCATGCTCAGGATTCGGGAGGAGAGGCTCGGGACGCTCGTATCGGCCCTGGTCGGGGGCCTCGGCGCGGATTCTCCGGTGATTAGGGCGTATTGCGCGTCGCAAATCGAGAAGGTCACCGGCTGTCTCCTGGCCGAGTACGATCCGTTCTCGGAGAAGGCCGAACTCGACCGACAGGCGGGGGCGGTGCGGGACAGATTCGGGCGCACGGGCCTCGAGAAGTCCGAGGAGGAGGCGCGCAGGAAGCTGGTCGAGAACAGGGTGAGGAAGACCCTGGAGGCGGTTGCGGCTCTGAAGAGCATCGGGAATCCCGGGACCGCCGCGGTCGGAATCGCCGATCTGGTGGAGGAATCCTCCAGGCGGGGGATTCCGATTGGGATCTCCATCGAAGGCGGGCGCGCGGCCGACCAGAACGGGTTCGAGTACTCCTGCCGGGAAGGGGAGTTCGGCTTCCACGTCGAGGCGAGGGGCATCCTCGCCCAGGGGTCGCCGGTCGTCGTATTCTTCTGCGATGCCGACGCGGGGCCTTCCCAGGTCGCGCCCTCGGGCGGATGACGGTTCCCGCCGGCCCGCTTCGCCCGTGCCGGGGCGGGGAATCCGAGTGCTGGGCGAAGAGGGACTCGAACCCTCACGGCCCTTGTCGGGCCACAGGATTTTAAGTCCTGTGCGTCTGCCGGTTCCGCCATTCGCCCCGGGCCTCTTCAAGGGGTCCGTACGGAAAAGAAAAAAGCGCTCCGCCCCGGGCGCGGTGCGCTTTTTCCAGGTTGACTGAAGCAGGGCGAATCACTTCTTCTGATGCTTGTATTTCTTGCGGTGTTTTCGCTGCTTGTGCTTGTTCATCTTCTTTCTTCTCTTCTTAATCACTGAGGACATGCAAAATCTCCTAGTAAGAGGTCCGCGGCGCTAACAAGCGCCCGGGACGCCATCTGGAGCGGGCGATGAGAATCGAACTCACATGATCGGCTTGGAAGGCCGAGGCTTTACCATTAAGCTACGCCCGCCCGCCGGCATGAAGCCTGGAGGCGGCACCCGGATTCGAACCGGGGGTGAGGGATTTGCAATCCCTTGCCTTAGCCGCTTGGCTATGCCGCCGGTTTGAAATCGCATTATATTTCGCGAGACGGGCATGTCAATGCGATTCGCCTGGTCCGGCGCCGCAGATCGCGGGATTCGGGGAAAGAGGGGACGTTCCGGGCTTTCTGTAGTAAGATTCAGGGCGGGCCCGCGATCCCTTTGCACGGGCCCGGTCCGGGGCGGCGACGGTCTTTTGGGAGCGCGCGGATGGGGAGGATTTTCGACGACAACAGCCTCAGCATAGGCAACACGCCGCTCGTGCGGCTGGGCAGGATTGCCAGGGGCCTGCCTGCCATGCTGGCGGCCAAGATTGAGGGCAGGAATCCGGCGTATTCGGTGAAGTGCCGGGTCGGGGCGGCGATGATATGGGAGGCCGAGCGCCAGGGAATCCTGAAGCCCGGTTCGCGCGGCGTGACCGTGCTGGAGGCGACGAGCGGCAACACCGGCATAGCCCTCGCCTTCGTGTGCGCGCTGCGCGGCTATCCGCTGATTCTCGCGATGCCCGAGACCATGTCGGTCGAGCGCCGGAAGATGCTGTCGGCGTTCGGGGCGAAGCTCGTCCTGACCGACGGCGCACGGGGCATGAAGGGCGCTCTGCAGAAGGCGGAGGAAATCCTGTCTTCGGACCCGGCGGGGCACTTCATGCCGAGGCAGTTCGAGAATCCGGCGAATCCCCGCATCCATTTCGAGACGACCGGCCCGGAAATATGGAACGACACCGGCGGGGAAATCGGCGTATTCGTGGCGGGGGTCGGCACGGGCGGCACGATAACCGGGGTGGCGCGATACCTGAAGCAGGCGAGGAGGAAGGACGTGTGGACGGTCGCCGTGGAGCCGGCCGGCTCGCAGGTCCTCGCCGCAATCCGCAGGGGCGAGAATCCGAAGCCCGGCCCGCACGGGATTCAGGGAATCGGCGCCGGCTTCAAGCCGGCCGTGCTCGACCTCGACCTGGTCGACGAGACGGCAGCCGTAACGGACGACGAAGCGTTCGAGTGCGCCCGCAGGCTCCACCTCGAGGAGGGGATAACCTGCGGGATATCGAGCGGCGCGGCCGCC
>JBFZBV010000241.1:0-4146 GCA_041308285.1 Planctomycetota bacterium
GAGGCCGACCTCGATCTCGGCAGGGGGGATTTGCACCCGTGCCCATCCTGCGGGATGCGGTTCTGGGCCGAGGAATGCGGAGGCCCCGGCCACAGGTTCGAGACGCCTATGCCGAGGAAGGGGGCTTTCTGGACGGCATGGGTGGTCCTCGTGAGCGTCCTCGTCCTCGTCGCCGAGCTGCTGCTCGCGGCCGCCCTCTACGGCGGAGCGGTGCTGGCCTCCGCCGGGCTTGCGGGCATCCGCTGAAATGGTTGGACTCGGGGAGTCCCGCGAATACAATTGACCCGAAGCGCACCGGCGTTCGGGCGCGCAGGATGTTCAGAGGAGGTTCACATGTCTCTCGAGTGGCTGCCCCGCGAAAGCGAGCTCAAGGATCACACGATGTGGAACGAGGATCTGTTCGGATCGGAGCCTCCTTGCGTGCGCTACGAGCACCGGAGCGTCGTCGACCCGGAAGGCCGGGAGGTGGAAGGCCTCCACGCGGCGTGGGTGACGCTTGACAACCAAAAGCAGTACAACTCGTACACGACCGGGATGGTGAAGGCCGTGATTGCGGCGTTCAACCGGGCCTCAGCGGAGCGGTCGGTCGTGGCCGTGGTGTTCACGGGCGCCGGCGACAAGGCGTTCTGCACGGGCGGCAACACGAAGGAGTACGCCGAATACTACTCGAAGAGGCCGGCCGAATACGGCGCGTACATGGATCTCTTCAACGGCATGGTCGACGCAATCCTCAACTGCAAGAAACCCACGATATGCAGGGTGAACGGGATGCGGGTGGCAGGAGGCCAGGAGATTGGCATGGCCAACGACATAGCAATCTCCTCCGACACCGCCATTTTCGGCCAGGCCGGGCCCAGGCACGGATCGGCTCCTGACGGAGGTTCGTCCGACTTCCTCCCCTGGTTCCTCGGGATGGAGGACGCGATGTGGAACTGCATCTCCTGCGAGCTCTGGTCGGCGTACAAGATGAAGATGAAGACTCTGCTGACCAAGGTGGTGCCCGTACTCCGCAAGGGGGACAAGTGGGTCAGGAATCCGCTGGTCGTGACCGACAAGTACGTCGAGGACGGCGACATCGTCTACGGCGAGATGAAGAAGGGGAAGGACAAGGAGGCGGCGCAGAAGGAGATGGCGGATCTCAAGACGGACCTCTCGCTACTGGACAAGACCGTCAACGAGATGGTGTGGCATTTCACGAACCTCATGCCGGGATGCCTCATCAAGTCGATTGACTCGATAAGGGCGAAGAAGAAGTTCTTCTGGGACCAGTCAAAGCTCGCCAACAGGCACTGGCTCGCGGTGAACATGATGACGGAGGCCTACCTCGGCTTCAACGCGTTCAACACCAAGAAGATGACCGGGACCGACGTGGCAGACTTCATCGCCTACAGGCGCATGCTGGCCGAAGGCAAGGCTTTCGACTCCGAGCTGGAGGAGAAGTCCTTCAAGCCCCCGAAGCAGTAGATTGCAGGCCTGGCGGGCGGACGGGGCCTCTCTCAGGGGAGATGGTCCTTGAACCATCCCAGGATGCGCGAGAGCCTGTCGACCCTGTGGCGGGGCTCGCCGCTCCTGGACATCTCGTGCCCTTCCCTCGGATATCGGACCATCTTCACCTCGCGCCCCAGCTTCTTTAGGGCTATGAAGAGCTCCTCGGCCGTGTTTATGGGCGCGCGGTAGTCGTTTTCGGCGTGCTCAATCAGGATCGGGGTTTTCATGTGCCGCACGTATGCCAGCGGCGAATGCTCCCACATGAGATCGGGAGAGTCCCACGGGTAGGTCTCGAATTCCCATTCCAGCAGCATCTGGACGTCGGAACAGCCGTAGAAGCCCGCCATGTCGTAGACACCGCGCTGCAGGACCGCCGCGCGGAACCTCTGGTCATGGCCCGCAATCCACGCCGAAAGGAACCCGCCGTACGAACCCCCGGTCAGGAAGAGGCGCCGCCTGTCCGCCAGCCCCCTGCGGACGAGCAGGGCTACGCCTCTGAGAACGTCGGCCGAATCGTCGACTCCCCAGTTCCTGAAGAGCATGCCCTTGAACTTCAGGCCGTACCCCGTGCTCCCTCTCGGGTTGCAGAAGAAGACGCCGAAGCCGTTCGAGGCCAGCATCTGGAACTCGAACCAGAAGGATTCCCCCCACATTATGTGCGGGCCGCCGTGGATTTCGACCGCCAGGGGACGGGAGACGCCGGACGGGCCCTGGGGCCTCATGTACCAGCCCTGCACCGGCAGACCCCCCTTGCCCCTGAACCGGATTTCCTCGGGCGCCGAAAGAGCGAATCCCGAGAGGAACCCGCGGTTCAGGTCGGTCAGCCTGCGCTCCGAGCCGGCTGCGAGCGCGAAGAGGTCTGCCGGATGCGCCGGCGAAGAGGCGCAGATTGCCAGGACGTCGCAGGCCCGCGAGGAGGAGAAGGACTCAATCCAGGGCGCCGAAAAGGCGATTGCCTCGGGTCCGCGGCCGCCTGCGAGCCGGAAAAGGCCCCTGCGGCCTTCCCTGCACGCGAGGATTACCGGATCGCCGGAAGCGAGGAAGCCGACGGACTCGGCGTCGCCGTCGAAATCCGCCGAGAGGACGGTTTCCCTGCCGCCGCCGGCGGGCATCGAGCATGCGGACTGGTTGTGGGCGTAGAGCTTTTCGCCCGGGTACGAGACGTACGCGAGGCGCTTCCCGTCCGGCGAGAAGGCGAGGCTCTCGCACGCGTTGCGGTTCTTTGTCAGGATTGCCGGCTTCCCCCCGCCCCGGGGAAACCGGACTATGTTGGCGACCACGTCCCAGTCCTCGTCCCCGAGCCTGTTCGACGTGGTCACGACCGACTTCCCGTCCGGGGAGAACAGCGGAGCGGTGTGGTCGAAATCTCCGGAGCTCACCCGCTCCGGCATGCCCCGGCCGGAGGGCCTGACCGCGAAGACGTGGGCTCTCCTGCCGTCCTTGTATTCGGTGCCTTCACGGTAGATTATCCTCTCGACCACCCTGGGATCGGGCGGCGGATCGGGGTCCTGCTTGTCCTTCGCGCCCGCAAGGCCGCGGCCGCGCTCGACGAGCCGGGCCTCGTCTTCCCGGACCCTCGTGACGAAGGCCACCGCCGAGGAGTCGGGCGACCATGCGGCGAAGTCCGCCCCGGTCCTGAGGTCGGTCAGCGGCCGGGACTCGCCTCCCCGCAGTCCGATTGCGCGCAACTGCGGCTTTCCGGTCCTGAGGGATGTGAAGGCTATCGTGGATCCGTCGGGCGACCATCTGGGGCGGAAGTCGCCCTTGCCGCCTCCGTGCGTGATTCTGCGCGGCCTGCCTCCGGAGACGGGGGCAATCCATATGCTGCGCCTGTAGATGTTCTCCTTGCCGTCCATTTCCATGCGGACGAAGGCGACGGATTCACCGTCGGGGCTGATTTGAGGGTCTTCCACTTCCCTGATTCGCAGCAGGTCCCCGGGAGCCAGTTTTCTGCGTGCCATGATGCCTCCATGCCTGACGAGCCGGGCCGGAAAGGGGCGGATCCGGAAACGCGTTCCGGAGAAACGCCTGGCCCGCGCCGATTGCAGGGCCTCTATGGCGGGCCAAAGCCATACTTTATGCCCGGGCCGCCGGATTACAAGTCGTATTCCTGCCCTGATTAACGTTTTTGATGTTTACATAATTATTATTATCTATAATAGGATGACTCCGCATGCTCGCGACGATGCACCGCAAGGCGCGACGTTAACAGGCTCAGATGAGTGATTTAGAGCAGAATGAAGCCGGGCCGTCTCCTGAACAGTTCGATCCCTTCCTGGGAATGAACATCAAGGGTTTCCAGGTGGAGAAACTGGTCGGAGAGGGAGGCATGGGCAGGGTCTATCTCGCCACCCAGATTAGCCTCAAGCGTCCAGTCGCATTGAAGATACTCGCAAGCTCCCTGGTCAAGCAGAACCCCGCTTTCTCGGACCGCTTCCTCAGGGAGGCGACGATTGCCGCTCAGATTGCGCACCCCAACATAGTCCAGGTCTACGATGCCGGGAACCACGGCGGCATCTATTACATCGCGATGGAGTTCATCGAGGGGAGCAGCCTGGACGACGTGCTGCGGGCGGAAGGCATGCTGCCCCCCAGGAAAGCCGTCGACGTCATCCTGCAGGCTGCGAGGGGCCTGAACGCCGCGCAGAAGAAGAGCAG
>JBFZBV010000242.1:0-3911 GCA_041308285.1 Planctomycetota bacterium
TTGCCTGGCGTTCGGTTGCGATCTGATAACGTCGGTCTTGAAGGGGGAAGAGAGGAACCTTTGGACGTTGGAACCGGGCACGCCGCTTTCGCATAGTTCTTTCGGCGACGCGGCTCCGGAAAGCGGCGGGGGGCAGGACAGGGGAGTCGTAACATTCGCAATGCGAATATGATGCGCCAGCGCAGCGAGGCGGGCGCCGGATTTGCCCGCGAAATCGCCGGGGCCTCCGCCGCCTGCGCACAGTCCGGCCATCGAGTCCGGTGCCGTTCGCGCCCCGTGCCTTGTGGGCGCGAACGCACCGGACCTGGTGCCGGAAGCGCCCGTCCGGCAAGGGCGGCGGAGGCCGGGCCCCCGGCGGTTTCGAGGAAAGCAAATCCGGTGACCGCCGCCATAATACCGGCTTGCCGATATCGATTGGGAAGAACATAGGAAAAGTTGGAAATCCCCTCGGATGCCGGATTTACGACTCTTATAAAGGACAGTACAGGTTGGGCAAACCTGGCACATTCAGCTCGGCGGGAATGGTCAATACATCCGTCTTTCCGCCTGCTGAACAATCGTGGCGTTCCTGCAATCGGCTGATTGGTTTCGTGCCCGATCACGGCGGCCACGTCGACCCGGTCACGGGAAGAGGCACGCATGGGATCGACATTCCGGAAGACATGGACGTACAACACTTCTTCGGCGTGTTCCGGGATTCGGAGGCCGGTCCTACGCCCGGGAAACCGGCATGACGAAGAATCAGACCTGAGCCGGGCCCGGCGATTTCCCTGAACGCCGTGAGAGGAGATGCGATGAAAAGGCGGAAGAAAGTATTCGCGTCTTTGAAGAACCAATGCCGCTGGATGATTGGTATCGCGGAGAGGGGAATGGTGTCTATGAAGCTGCTATTCTGCGTTATCGCAGGCGTCCTTCTGTCGCTCGCTCCGGTCGGAGCCGGGGCGGCCGAGTCCCCGGAATTCATCATTTCATACTGGGGAGGGCCGCCTGCGGCCGAATCCACTGTCAATCGATACCGCGAGATTGCGGACTGCGGCTTCAACCTGGCAATGCCGCCGGCCGACGGCGCCGACCAGAAGACCAACCTCAGGATTCTGGACGTGTGCAAGGAGGTGGGGCTCAAGTTCGTGGTCCAGGACTACCGGCTGCAGCTCACGGCGAAATCGCCGGATCTGGAGAAGACCCTGGATGCGATTGTCGCCGACTACTCGTCGCATCCTGCTTTGGCCGGCTACTTCGTTACTGACGAGCCAAACGCGAAGCTCTTTCCGGTCCTGGGAACAATCAACCGCTATCTCCTCGAGAAGGACCCCAAGCGCCTGCCCTTCGTGAATCTCTTCCCTAACTATGCGAACAAGGCCCAGCTGGGGAACGAAACCTACGAGGAGCACGTTTCGCAGTTCATCGCGACTGTGAAGCCCGGTCTGGTCAGCTGGGACCACTACCTGCAGATGGCGGGCAACGAAAGCAGGTATTTCAAGAACCTCGACCTGATACGGGCGCAGTGCCGGACGGCGAAACTGCCGTTCATGCAAATCATCCTGTCCCTGCCGCACTGGAACTACCGCGATCCGAGCGAGGCGGATCTGCGATGGCAGGTCTACACGAGCCTGGCCTACGGAGCACGCGGCATCGCATACTTCACGTACTGGACGCTCCCTGCCTGGAAGCTCGGCGACGGGCCTGCAATCATCGGCCCGGACGGGAAACGCGACGCGAAGTACGAGCTGGTGCGGAGGCTAAACGGCCGGCTGAAAGCGCTCGGGCCGACGCTGATGCAAATCGAATCGACCGGCGTATACGCCACAGATCCTCTGCCTCCGGGCACGCGCAGGCTGTCCCCGGAGGCGCCGGTCAAGAAGGCGGAGGGGGGGCCCATGCTCATCGGCTGCTTCAAGGGGAGCAAGGACGAGAGGTATGTCCTGGCCGTGAACCGATCCTTCAAGGAAAAGATTGCAGCCGAACTCACGCTGGACGGAAACGTGGCTTCGGCATCGGAGATTTCGCAGGAATCGGGCAAGCCGCTTGAATACGAGGCTCTGGAAGAGAAGCCGCTCGTCGTCCTTCTGGAAGCCGGCGAGGGAAGGCTGTTCCTCCTGGGCAGGTGATTACCGCCTCCGGCATTCGACTCCGGATGCATGCGGAGCCTGCGGGCAATCGCGCGGCCGGGGCGGCGCACCCGCCAGGCATTCGCCGAAGCTGCCCGACCGGTTCCCAGGGAAATGAAAGAGAGGTTTGAAGTGGGCGAGAAGAGGATTGATCGCAAAGCTCTGATTCGGCAGTACAAGGAGAGCCGGCGGCCGATGGGAATCTACCGCGTCCGACACAAGGCGAGCGGCAGGTCGCTGGTCGGCGAGACCGTGGACCTGCCGGCAATGCTGAACAGGGTGCGTTTCCAGCTCAACGCAGGAGCACACCCGAACGTCGAGCTGCAGCGGGACTGGAAGAAGTACAGGAAGCCGAAGCAGTTGGAATGAAATCCGCGGACGGCTCAAATCCTTGCATGGCGGAAAGAAGAATGGCGGAAATCAGATACGTAGAGTGTGACGCAGACCTGAGGCGGCGCGTGGGGACGGCGATGGGCGAAGTCGCGGAGCGGCCGCGCGGACTCGAAGTGAGGGGGTATTTCGCCGTGCGTCTCCTGTGAGAGACGGAATAACCGGCCGCCCGAGACGCGGATGCTTCGGTAACGGATCCGCAGGCCGGGCAATCAAGGATTCAATTGAGGATACATGCCGATTCAGGAGAACAAGAACATACAATTAAATGCGAAATTGTACTTGCCGGACTATGGCTTTCGACACTGACAATGCTGAATGTAAGCCGGCCACGCTGAAGGGTTCCTCGAATGAAAGAGCCGGCTGCTCCATTTGAGCGAGGAGACGCGATGGAATACGACAAGGACAAGGTCGACGAGATGGTCCTGGCGCTCCTGTTTCTCACGAGCTCGAGCGATAAAAACGGCACCAGGGCCTGGAAAGGAATGGACTGGGAAGCGATGAACAGGCTGCACGAGAAGGGATACATCGGCAATCCAAAGACGAAAGCCCTGTCCGTAGTGCTGATGCCCGAAGGAGTGCGGCTTTCCGAAGAGCTGTTCTTCAGGCATTTCGGGAAGAACGTATAAGCATAACTGAGCCGCTGATTGGCCCTGAAGACGCTGAAAGCAATTTGAATCGCTTCTATGTCTTGCCGAAAGACGCCGATTCCGTTTAGCATGATGCCGTGGATACATTCGGCGCTTTCGTCTCCTCTGCATACGATTTCGTTCGACGCGAATTCCGCTGGGCGCCGGCCCTGCTGATTTCGACGCTCCTCTTCATGCCGAAGCAGCCCGCTTGCGCCGAGGACGCTCCCGGCTACCGCTGGATCAGCAACCTCGAACAGGGCCTGTCCTCAGCCGCGGACCGCAAGGCGCCCATTTTCGCCTTCTTCTGGGACTACAACTGAGCCCCCTCCGAGCGGATGGTGGGCCGTGTGCTCATCGAGGAGAACGCAGAGCTCGTTAGGCTCAGCCGCGATTTCGTGTGCATGAAGTTCTGCGAGACTGACGACAAGGAGGAGTATTTCCGCGCAGCGGCCTACTTCCTCCCCCAGTGGTACTGGCAGCCCATCCTGGCCATAACGGATTCCGAAGGCAGGGAAATCAATCCGCACTGGAGAAAGACGCACGAAAGCGTTCCGCCTGCGGAGCTCGCGGAAATACTCCGTGCAGCGCTCGGAAAGGCCGGCAGGGGGATGCCGGAGGAGGATGCGCGCAGGCTGCGCAGTCTCCTGGCCGGAGCCGAGGAATCCCTCGTGGTGGGGGAGTTCGACGAGGCAATCCGCATCTGCGCCGGCGTGCGCGGCGAAGCCTCTCCGGGCCGCATCCTGGACGACGCCGAGCGCATCGAGCGCGAGGCGAGGTTCCT
>JBFZBV010000243.1:0-4740 GCA_041308285.1 Planctomycetota bacterium
CACTTCCCCTCGCTCATCCGAGCTTCTCCGGCGCCTTCTCGTTCCATGCAAGCCGTGTACGTGTACGAAAACGTGGACGGGAACGAATACGCGGCATGAAAGCACGAGTACGGGATGGCAGGTCCGCGGTGAAAACGACCGACGATACATCCGGGAGAATCAGGTCGCCCGCCGCCCGAAGAATCCGGACTCTTCACCTCCGGCCCGGGGGCAGCGATCCGGCGCGGGACCGCGGTTGCATCCGGGCCCCGGGGGAATATACTAGGCGGAGCGGCGCAGGAGGGCGCATCTCCCATCCCGCATCCGCCGGAGATTGGCGCGCGCTGCGAAGCAGGGCGGGCGGCTGCGTCAGGTTTGAGGTCTGCGGCGATGGCGGCAATCGGCATCATAGGCGGTTCGGGCTTCGACGACCCGTCGTTCTTCAAGGTCAGGCGCCGGGTGAAGGCTGAGACCCCGTTCGGGAATCCCTCGTCCGAGGTGATTGCCGGCGAGATTTCGGGCGTCGAGGTCCTGGCCGTCTCGAGGCACGGCCCGGGACACAGAATCATGCCCGGCAACGTCAATTACCGGGCCAACATACACGCCCTCAAGCAGATGGGCTGCACGCACGTAATCGCCACGACCGCCTGCGGGTCCCTGAGGGAGGAAATCGGCCCCGGCACGCTGGTCCTGCCCGACCAGTTCATCGACCGGACCGCCAGGAGGGCGTCCACTTTCTACGACCGCGGGGACAGGGTCTGCCACATCGCCATGGAGTTCCCGTTCTGCAGGCAGCTCGCGGGCCTGATGGCCGGCTGCGCCGCGCGCATGGGGCTCCCGATTGTCCCGCGCGGGACAATCGTCACAATCGAGGGGCCCAGGTTCTCCACCAAGGCCGAATCGCGCATGTTCAGGTCATGGGGGGCGGACGTGATAAACATGAGCACGGTCCCGGAGGTCGTGCTGGCGCGAGAGGCCGGGCTGTGCTACCAGTCCATCGCGATGACGACCGACTACGACTGCTTCGGCGACACGCCGCACAACGTGAGCTGGGACCAGATCGTCAAGGTCATGGCCGGAAACGTGGAGAAGGTGACTTCGCTGATATCCGAGGCCGTGAAGGGCGTGGCCGGGCTCGACAGGGGCTGCGGCTGCGCCAGGGCGATAGACTCCGCCCTGGTCTAGCAGGCCGCCGCCGGCTCGGCATGGAGCCGGGAGGCGGCCGATTCGCGCTTCCAAGGCGGCGGGGCGCGTGGTATAAACCGGGACTGCGCGGACCTGCAGCGTTTTCCCGGCCGGCCGCCCGGGTTCAGGAGGGTTCCAATGCCGAGGATCCGATTCGTCGTGCTCGCCGCCGCAGCAGCGCTCTGCCAGGCCGGCCCCGTCTCCGCCTTGAACGACGAATCCGGCCCGAAGGTGTCCGTCTCCGCCGCGGCCTTCGGCGGCATATTCAACATGGAAGCGGAATTCCTCGAGGCGCACAGGCAGCGGCCGGACCCGGACGCAATCGACCCCTCCTACATCATCCCCTCGAACGTCGGGGAGGCCAACACCGGCATAAGGTACTTCGCCTCGCATTTCAGCGCGGGGCCCAGGGTGCAGATCGACTGGACCGGAGGCCTCTCGTGCTTCGGCCAGGTGAGCCTCGCATCCACTTCGATATCCACGACGTTCTCCCGGGACGTCGTGGTCTCCCATCCGCCGTCCACGATTCTCCTGCCCCGCACGGAACGGGAGACCACAAGGCTCGACGAGGGGGTCGAGTTCTCCCTGGGCGCGAGGCTTTCCCTGAAGGCCGCCGAGCGGCTCTACATCGGCGGCTCCTATTCGATTTCGTACGGCGTGAGCAAGATGCACGCCGGGAGCTTCTTCCTCGCGGAGATGCAGGGCGAGTACTCGTACTTCATCCACAGAATCGGCGCCTCCCTCGAGCTGAGGCTGCCTGTCGAAGGCTTCGGATCCTTGAAGCCCGGACTGGGGCTGGGCGCGATGCTCTACAGGAGCAAGGCGGAGTTCGAGCAGCGCGAGGGGACCGAGGACTGGAGGATGGAGTGGATTCAGGCCTCGGGCCTGGCCGTGGAAGTGGGGATTCGAATCGAGTCCGGACGGATCGACGCGGGCCTCTCGGCGCGCCTGTTCGGCGAGCGGTCGGTGTCCATGGACATAGGCGTCCGCTTCTGATGGAAAAAGAGCTGAAATTCGTCCTGCCGGGTCCCGAGCACCACGCCCGCCTCTCGTCGGAGTTCCGCTCGCCGCCCGAGTCGCTCCAGATAAACAGGTATTTCTTCGGCGCGCCCGGCAACCCCCTCGCCGCGGGGACGGCGATGCTGCGGCTTCGCGAGGAGGCCGGGAAATACACGCTCACCTTCAAGGGCAGGCTCGAGGCGAGTCGGGGGTACTTCACGTCCGACGAGGTTGAGGAGGAGATTCCCGCCCCGGTCGCGCGTGAAATGATAGCGCGCGGCATCCGGCCTTCGAATCGCTGCCCTGCGCCGGTCGCCGCGGCCGCCTCCGCCGACCCCTCCCGGGCGTTCTCCGAGGGCGGGTCGTCGTCGACCTTCAGGTCCAGGGCCCCAATCCCCACCGGCGACGCAATCGAAATCGACCGGTGCGCGTTCCCCGGCGGGATTCTGGACTACGAGGCGGAAATCGAGACTGACGACCCGTCGGCCGCATCCGGATACGTGGAGGATCTCTTCGCGAGAATCGGGGTGCCGATTGTGCCCCAGACGCGCACCAAGTACCGGAGGTTCCTCGACGCGCTCCTGGCCCATCCCGGCAGCCCGCACGGCCGCTTCCCGGGATAGCGGGGCGCCGTGCCCGCGCGGGCTCAGGGGATTCCGCAATCAGGCCTTCGCCAGGACAATCCTGTTCACGGCCGGGTTCTCTAAGCCCAGGACGTTCCCCCGGAACGACTCGTAGTCTCCGGGCTCGAGATATCTCGAATCCGCGGCCACGGTCTCCTCGAGCCTGATTTTGGACTCCTCGGCCTTCCACTCCCGCTTCGCCCTGAAAGCCCCGGACTTGAAGTCCATGTCCCGCGGAAGGGCCTTCACCTTGAAGCCGGCCGGCAGAACGATTTCGACCGAGGCGGTCGCCGCGAACGGGCCCCTGAGATCGAGGAGAGTCGACCTCGAAGCGCGGTGCAGCGCGAAATCCAGCCCGGCGAACCCCTTCGCCGCAGGCGGCAGCTCGATGAAGTACAGGTCGGCCGCGGCCTCCTTGACCGCCGGAGCCTTGATTTCCAGCCTCAGGTCGGCCAGCAAGGGGCCCATGACCGCCACGTCGAACTTGTCCAGCGCGGCTTTCGGGAAGACCTTGCCCGCCATGCCTTCCGCCGCCTTCTTCGCGGCCTCGGGATCATCGGACGTCTGTATGCCCAGGAAGGGGTTGAACCTGCCGCGGAGCGAAAGCCTCGCCTTGCCGGTCGCGGACAGGTCCGCCGCGAGCGTCACGGACACCTTGGCGGACGCCTCGGCGGGCGTCTCCCTCGGCTTGAACTCCTCCGCGCTCCTGTGCCCGAGCTTCACGAAGCTCCTGCCTGCCGTGTGGTTGGGGCCGCAGTCCTCCGCACCCCTCGCCGCGTTGAGCATGAGGCCCTGTGATCCTGCCTCGACCCACGCCTCGGCCTCGGGGCCCAGGAAGGCGAAATCGGCGACCGCGACCCTGGAATCCGACGCGAAGGCCAGGACGGCCTGAATCCCCGCGGCGCCGAGCGCGGCTTTGAGCAGGACCGCCGCCTCGAGCGGGTTCGCGTAGCGGCTCCGGAAAACCTCGGCCGCGCTGCGGCACATGAAGCCGCCCGACGCGAGGGGCCACTCAATCTTCCGCACGCCCGACAGGAGCTGGGAGTGAATCTTCAGGATCTTCTGATCCTCGGAGCCCAGCCCTTCCAGCGCCTTGGCCGCCCAGGCCGATATGGCGTCGTCGGCCGCGGCGGCGGCCGCCATCCTCGGCCCCATCGACGCCAGGATTTCCTTCCAGGTCCCCGCCGCGGACCAGACCGCCGCCGGCAGGAGGTACCAGGACGTCAGGGGCTGGTCCTCCTGGGGGAACTCGGGCAGCTCGAGGGCCTTCCACGAGTAGACGTCGCCTGCGCGGCCCTTGGACTTCTCGGGCTTGCGAGCGCCGTTGAAGCACGCGTACTTCACCGCCGCGCCCTTGGGGACCTCGAGGGCGAAGATTTTCTCGATTACCGGGTACGGTTCGCCGAAGACCTCCCTGCCCCACGCCGGGCCGCGCCACGGCTCCCTGTCGGAAATCTCGTATTCCAGCACCTTCACCGCCCCCTTCTCGGTTCCGATGTTGGTGACGACCGCCTCCTGGAAGTCGGCCCACCACGGCGCCTTCTCGAGCGCCCAGGGCGTCATGACGACCCTGTCGACCTCCGGCGCGTCCTTGCGGGTGCCGTCGGCGGCGAACGTCGAGCAGGCGAGGATTTTCAGGTCCTGGAACTTCGCATTGAAGACGATGTGCTCGTCCGACAGCCTGTCCCTGCCCCACTCGGAGAACATCTTGAGCGCCCTTCTCACCGTCGTGACAATCCTGCCGTCGGCATTCAGGACGACGCGCGTGTGGTCCTTGAGAATCACCGCGTCGGCGCCGGGGAAGTCCCCGGCTCCGGGTGCGGAGGACGGATCATCGAAAAACAGCCCGCCTGCCTGTTCCTTCGTCATTTCCATTCCCCTAAAAAACCTTCCGGTCACGCCTTGGCCGCCGCGAGGAACCTCGCCGACAGGGCCTTGACCTCGTCGACGCCTT
>JBFZBV010000244.1:0-4296 GCA_041308285.1 Planctomycetota bacterium
AATACGCGGCATGAAAGCACGAGTACGGGACAGCAGGTCCCGCGGTGAAAGCGACCGACGATACATCCAGGGGAAATCAGGTCGCCCGCCGCCCGAAGATTCCGGACTCTTCACCCCTGCCCGGCAGCTCCGGGTGTTGCCCCCGGCGCTGCCCGCTCGTAAGATATGCATGGACCGGCGTGCCGGAGCCTGCGTTCCCTTTCCGTTCCGGCCCGCGCGCGTCGCGTGGAGGTGACGCATGAGGATTCCCGTTTTCCTGCTCGCCGCGGCCGCCGCATCGGCGGCCTGCCTCTGCGGCTGCAACGGCAAGCAGCAGAATTACTCCGACGCGGCCAAGACCGGGACGGGCGGATCGAATCCCGGCGGCGCCGTCGCTCCCCCTTCCACGAAGCCGCTTCTCGAGCCGTGGCAGAGGCCTTCTTTCGCGCCCCCTGAGGACCCGGAGCTCCACAGGCTCGACATGGTGGAATTCGAACGGCAGGCGTACAACGTACTCCGCAAGTTCGGAGTCGCGCAGCGCGCCTTCATTACCGACATCGCCCCGCTCCCCGTGGACCTCGACGGGGACGGCGCCGGGGAATTCGGGTTCCTCCTCGAAATCATGGGCGTGTCCTACCTCAGGACATCGGGGGGGCTCGGCAGGGCGCCGATACACATGAGCTGGCCGCTGTTCAAGGCCTCGGACGCCAAGGAGAGGGCGATTGTGGACAAGACGTCGAGGCAGGACATGGGATTCGTGAAGCCCTCGAGGCCGGACGGCGAGGAGTACCTGGTCAGCGCGGCGGGGGCCGTGTTCTGGGTCGACAGCGCCGGCATAGCCGAGCGGGCGGGATACTACTTCATGTTCTACCTCCCCGGCAAGGACAAGGCCTTGAACGCGGGCGCGCTGGTCACGCCCGGCGACCCGGCCCTGGCCGACGCGCAGGAGAGGCGGTTCGCAGGCATAGCCTGGCCCAAAATCAACGGCGTCACCGGCCGCAGGGTCTTCTACACGGCCTCTCCCGAGCAGGTCTGGTCGCGATGGAACCTGGGCCCGGTCCTGGACGGCAGGAAGACGATTCCCGAGGCGTCCGCCGCCCTCGACTCGGCCGGGACCAATCCCGACAACCTCGACGCGGCCATCGCGGACGTCGACTCCGGCCTGGCGGCCTGCGACGGCGGCAAGTGGCGGTTCTACGGCGAGAAGAAGGACAAGAAGGAATTCGAGTGGGAGTGGGCCAAGGACAGGGAAATCGCCGAGTACAAGTCCGACGGCGGAGCGGACGAGCCCTGGATGAAGGGCGAGGACAAGAGGAAGAAGAAACCCAACTAACGCATTCCGGCGTCTTCGATGACCTCTTTCATAGCAAGAAGGCTCGTGCAGTTCCCCCTGGTCCTCCTCTTCCTGATTTCCATCTCCTTCTTCCTCATGAGGCTCGCGCCGGGCGGGCCGTTCTCCGGCGAACGGCAAATCCCGCCCGAAATCAAGCGCAACATCGACCGCCGCTACGGCTTCAACAGGCCGGTCCTGTTCAACTTCAACTACCTCCGCGACCTCTCCGGGCCTGCGAGGGCGCATCTCGCCGTCCTGGCCTCGGCCGGCGCCTCGGAAAAGGAGAAGGACGCCGCCCGGTCCGCACTTTCGGGGTTCGACTCCGCCGCGGTCGGCGACCTCGTCGGCGTCGTGCTCGACGGGCCTGACGAGCTGCGCGGATTCGCCGCCGCATCGGTCCTCGACGTAATCACCTGGACCCTCGAGGACGAGTACAGGGAAATCCTCGACGAGATGGCCGATCCGGAATCGGACGCGTCCGACGTGTCCATGGCCGAGAAAAGGGCCGAATCGGGCGGCGCCGCCGGGATAGGCGTGCTGGCCGAGCTCCTCTTCGCAGGCACCGGCGGCAGGCAGACCGAAGCCGCCCGCCTCCTGACCCTCATGACCGGCCGCGCGGGCCCGGTACCACCGGCCTCCGACCCCGAGGGCAGGAACCGCGCCGTCGCAGGGTGGAGGGACTGGTGGGAGACTCGGGGCAGGAGCCTGACCCTTCCGTCCGCAATCCCGCCGCCGTCCGATCCGGCCGCGAGGGACGAAGCGCTCCGGAAATGGCGCAAGTGGCGGGACGAGAGCGGGGACAGGTACAGGTACTCGACGATGGGCGGAATCGCCAAAATCCCGGACTCGCAGTTCCTGAGGTATCTCTGGGACCTCGCGCAGTTCGACCTGGGCCCGTCGTTCAAGTACAAGGACAAGACGGTCAACGACATAATCAGGGAGCATCTCCCCCCTTCCCTGCTCCTGGGCGCCACCACGCTGATATTCGCGCTGATTATGGGCCTTTCGACCGGAATCATCTCGGGAATCAGGCAGAACTCGCTGCTGGACTACGCATCGATGAGCTTCGCCATGATAGGCCTCTCGGTCCCCCTGTTCGTGGTCGGGCCGCTGCTCGTGCTCGTCTTCGCCCTGTACCTCGGGATCTTCAACGCGGCGGCGTGGGACACCTTCCCCAAGGACATCATCCTCCCGGCGTTCACGCTGTCGCTCACGTTCACGTCGAGGATTGCGAGGCTCACTCGCGCCGGGATGCTCGAGGTGATAAACCAGGACTACATCCGCGTCGCGCGCGCCAAGGGCCTCAGGGAGTCGGTCATCATAGCGAGGCACGCCATGAGGGGGGCCATGCTGCCGGTGGTCTCCTTCCTCGGCCCCGGACTCGCGCTGATTCTGACCGGTTCGCTGGTGGTCGAGGAGATTTTCGGCGTCCCCGGCATCGGCAAGCAGTTCGTCAAGTCCGCCCTGAACCGCGACTATTTCGTGGCCATGGGCGTCGTGATTCTCTACGGAAGCCTGCTGATTTTCTTCAATCTGGTCGTCGACGTGCTCTACGGATTCCTCGATCCGAGGATTAGGTACACATGACGCCTGAAGGCGCCGCGCCTGCGGGCGCGGCCGACATCGCGAAGGCGGTCAAGGGCAGGAGCCTCTGGTCCGACGCGTGGAAGAGGCTGCTCAAGAACCGCATGGCGGTCGGGGGCATGGCGGTGGTTGTCGTCATGACCGCGGTTTCCATGTTCGCGGGCGCCTTCTCCCCCTTCTCGCCCACCGCGCAGGAGCGCTGGATCGGGTCGAGGCCGCCGATGTACCGCCACCCCACCGTGAAGAACGAGATGAGGATTGCCGCCGGCGCGAAGGCCGACCTCCCGGAGGAGGCGCTTCTCGACGGGCGGCACGAGGCCGTGCTGTCGGTCGAAAGGGTGTCGAAGTACGAGAACCTCAGGATCTCGGCCGAAGGGGGCGTCGTCACGGCCATAAGGCTCGAGACCGGAGCCCAGCCGGTGGATTCCATCGCGGCATCCGGCCCCGACGAGTACCTCGCCGCCCTGGACGATCAGGACCACCCCTGCGACGAGAGGATTAAGGACGCCGTCATCGCCGTGGGCTCGAAGCCGCCCTTCGAGCTGGGAGGCCGGGCCGGCGGCGGGGTGGTCTCCGCCGGCGCGATATGGGTGAAGCTGGCGAAACCCGAGCCGTCCGCGGTGAGAATCGGCCTCGACGGCGGGACGGTCTGCTCGCTGGAAGTCGACGGCGCGGCCTGCCCCGTGGTGAACGTGGCGGGCCGCGAGGTCGTGAAGCTGTCCCTCGACGGGAAGGAGCTCGCGCACACCCACGTGTTCGGGACCGACCAGAGCGGCAGGGACCTTCTGTCGAGGATAATCTTCGGCGGGCAGATATCCCTCGGGATTGGCCTCGCGGCCACCGCGGTCTCCCTGCTCATCGGGGTGCTCTACGGGGCCTTCTCGGGCTACTTCGGCGGGCGGACCGACAACCTCATGATGCGCTTCGTCGACATCCTCTACTCGATACCCTTCATGTTCCTCGTAATCATCCTCCTCGTGAACTTCGGGAGGAACATCTGGATTCTGTTCATAGCCCTTGGCGCGGTCCAATGGCTGACCATGGCGAGGATAGTGCGCGGGCAGGTGCTTTCGCTCAAGGAGAAGGAGTTCATCGAGGCCGCGCGAATGTCCGGCGCGGGGCACATCGCACTGGTCACGAGGCATCTCATACCGAACGTCCTCGGCGTCGTGGCGGTCTACACGACGCTCACCATACCGGCCGTAATCCTGCAGGAGTCCTTCCTGGCGTTCATCGGGCTCACGGTGCAGTCGGGCGAGGGGGAGACGAAGGAGTCCTGGGGCGCGCTGGTCAACCAGGGCGTCCAGGCCCTCGGATCCGCAGGCGAGCGCTGGTGGCTCCTCGTGTTCCCGTCGATTGCAATGGCGGTGACCCTGTTCTACATGAACTTACTGGGGGAC
>JBFZBV010000245.1:0-10084 GCA_041308285.1 Planctomycetota bacterium
TAGCACTCAATATGTTGTGCCCTCGCTAAGAAGTAGATAAATTATAAATTATAAAATTTAGTTGACAATCAGGCGTTTATGTGGCATATTTATGTAAAGTTTATAAATTATAATTCTTAAATAACTACCTTTCGAGTATGCTGATCATCAAATATACAAAATATTGAAGTTTTTCGGTTTTTTCTGTTGACAGACCTGCGTGAAGGGTTTTAGATTTGGGCCACGAGGTCCCAAGCTCAGGAGAAGTCTTTAGGGGAGGGGGTTATGTTGAGGAATTACAGTGGCGCGGTCGTGCTGATTGTACTGGCCGCGCTGACCGCACAGGTCGCCCAAGCGGGCGACGTCACCACGGACCTCATAAAGAGGGACACCAAGATAATCACAATCACCGGGTCAATCGGCCTGCAGACCGTCTGGCGTGAGGATTTCTTCGACTCCGTTTTCCCGAGGAACGACCACTCGGCTCCGTACTCGAACGGACTGGATCAGGACGAGCTCTTCATAAATCCGTACGTATCCCTGAAGCTCAAAGCCGAGCTCCCGGAGTGCTTCTACGGAATCCTCGAGCTGAAGACCCTGCCTGACGCGTACGGGATGGAGCAGGGCTACGGGGGCACGAACTCCAACTTCTTCCACATCGAACAGGCCAACCTGGGCGCCGAGGAATTCCTCGGGAAGGGATTCTCGATTAGCCTGGGCATCATGCCGGTGAAGGTGGACCTCAGGGGCAACGGGGACTGCTTCTTCGCCAACATCTCCGAGTCGGAGAACCCGTTCACCGGCGCGATTCACACCTGGCCGGAAAAGAACTTCATCCCCTGGGAAGTGACGGGTGCGCCTTCGGGAATAACCGGGTCGGGGTACGAATGGAACCCGTTCCTTGGCGGAAACGCATGGTGGAACAACTACCGCGGCCAGAGCAAGTACAGCGAGTTCGCCGGATTCGGCCTCTGCTACAAGGGGCTGGACGACATGTTCTCGCTCGACGTCTGGGGCGGGTTCACGATGGAGACGGGGCTCACGGGCGTGGACACCTTCGTGGCCCTGGCCGTGCCGAAGCTCAAGTTCGACCTGAGCGGGACCGAGCAGGACAAGAGCACGGTCCAAATCCTGCTTTCCGTGCTCCAGGGCGACAAGGACACGGTCGTGGCCTCGATGGGGTTCGGCTTCGACATATGGTTCTACAAGGACTGGTTCGAGGTCTTCTTCGAGTACGTCGGGCAGTTCGGCGAATACACCGCGGAGAAGAGGACTCCGGGGCATGATCTGACTCACCACGTGGGCAACGCCTTCTACGGAGGAACGAGGATCGAGCCCAGGTTCGACGAGCGAATCGACCTGAGGCCCTTCTTCGAAATCTCGTACTGGTGGATAAGCGGCGACGACGGGGATCCGAACGACGTGAACCGGGATTACCTGTCCTTCGAAGACGTCGACACCATGATAATCATGGAAGGGAAGGACATCGGCCTCGACGTGGACTGCAACTACCGCGCGCTCAAGTGGGAGATTGGCCTCAAGTTCGAGAACTTCGAATTCTCCGTGCGCTACGGGATGTTCTACCTGATTCACGCTCCCAAGAAGTCCTACTACGGCAATCCTCCGGACGGCCACGCTCATTACTCGAAAATGCTCGGTAACGAGGTGGACATCCGGTTCAGCTTCAAGGTGCAGGAGCACGTGACAATCTCGGCGGTCGCCGGGCTGGTGTTCGACGCCGAGTTCTGGGACGAGAGCACCGAATCCAGGCAAGTCCGGCCTCTCCCCTGGCAGGGCTCGGGGACGGATGCCGGCGTCGGGCTTCTGGAGTTCAAGCTCGACTTTTAAACAGAACCCTAACCTCCTCATTCACGCCTTGGGCCATCAGGACCACCCTGGTGGCCCATATTATTTCCGGGTCCGCGGCGCCGTGGAGGCGCCTCAAGGAGGTTCACGTCACGCCCTGGAGCCGAACGAGGCCACGGCCTGTGCGACGCTCGCGAAGATCGGGAAGAACGAGTCGAGCGACATCAGCTGGAAAATCTTGAGGATTCTCGGATTCAGCCCGCCGATTGCGAGGGCTCCGCCGCCCTTTATGGTCCGCTCCCGGAAGGCGATGAGGATGCCTATCCCGGATGAGACGACGTGGGTCAGGTCCGCGAGATCAAGGACGAACCTGCCGCGGGGTTTGGAGAGCAGGTCCGTCAGGAACGAGTCGGCTTCGTCGACGTAGCTTATCGTCAGCCTGCCGGAAATCTTCACCACCGTGACGTCCGCCAGAACCGACGTCGATATGCACAGCGTCTTTACTGGATCATCCATTCAAGGGCTCCGGTCAACGAATCCTCTTCCATCTCTGGCCTGCCGGCGTGTCTTCGACGGCGATTCCGGTTTCCTCCAGCCGTTTCCTCAGGTCGTCCGACGCTTTCCAGTCCTTCGCGTCCCTCGCGGCCTTCCTTCGGGCCAGGAGGTCCTCCTCCGCGGCGGCCAGGCGGTCCTGCCCGGACGAGTGCAGCACGGCGAGTATCGAGTCCATGGATTCCGCCGCGGCCCGGACCGCCTGCAGCCCGCCCGACGTGAGACGCCCGGAAGCTTCGATTCTGTTGAATTCGCCCATCAGGCCGTGCAGGGATGCGATGGCCTTCGGGGTGTTGAGGTCGTCGGCGAGGGCTTCGTGGAATTCGCAGAGGCGTTCCCTGCAGGAGTCGGCGGCCCCTCCGGGCTCTCCGGGCGGGGCTTCGCCGCGGAGCCTCGCGGCGAAGTCCGCGACCCTTCTCCTGGCCTTCGACGCGGCGTCGAGCCCGTCGCGCGTGAAGTTGAACTGCTGTCTGTAGTGGTTGGTGAGGAAGAAATACCTGAGATCGAGCGGATCGTACCCCATCTTCTCCACGTCCGCGAGGATAGTGTAGTTGCCGAGCGACTTGCTCATCTTCCTGCCGTCGGAGAGGAGCCAGCCGTTGTGGACCCAGTACCGGACGAACTTGAGGCCGGTGGCGGCCTCGGACTGGGCGATCTCGTTCTCGTGGTGCGGGAAAATCAGGTCCATCCCGCCGCCGTGGATGTCGACGGTCTCGCCGAGGTACTGCATCGCCATGGTGGAGCATTCTATGTGCCAGCCCGGCCTGCCCTTGCCGAGTTCGGTTTCCCAGAAGACGTCCCCGTCGTCCTCCTTCCACGCCTTCCACAGCACGAAATCGGCCGCGTCCTCCTTGTCGTACTCGTCCCTGTCGAGCCTGGCGCCAGCCCGGAGGTCGCCGATGCCCATGCCGGAGAGCTTCCCGTAGCCCGGGAACGTGGAGATTCTGAAATAGGTGGACCCTTCGGACTGGTAGGTGTGGCCCTTCTCGACGAGTTTCCTGACGAGGGCGACCATCCCGGGGACGTGTTCGGTGGCTCTCGGGTACTTCGACGCCCTGCGCACGTTGAGCTTGCCGAGGTCGCTGAAGAACAAGTCGATGTATCGCCCGGTCAATACGGCGAGTGGCACGCCTTCGGACCTGGAGGAGCGTATGGTCTTGTCGTCGACGTCCGTGAGGTTCATGACGTGCCTGACGCGCCAGCCGAAGGCTTCGAGCGTCCTGACGAGGATGTCGTAGGACACGAAGGCCCTGAGGTTTCCAATCTGCGCCTGGCTGTAGACCGTCGGCCCGCAGGTGTAGACGGTCGCCTCTCCCTCCTTCAGGGAGACGAACCGGTCCTTGTTCCGCGAAAGCGTGTTGTAGAGGAACAGGTCTCTCATCGCGATTGCCGATCTCCGTCTCGAGCGCCGCCGGAAATCGAATAAATTACCACCATGAAAGGGTCAATTCAAAGACAAAATGACGCGCAGGTCCATGTACGCCCTGTACATGCGGGGCTTCGGCGCGGATAATCCACGGTCGACCGCGCATCTTCCGGGGGGGCCGTGCGCGTGGACGGCTCCGAAAGCCGCCCTCGCCGGCCGGCCGCCCGCTGCGGGGTGCGAAGGGTTGCGGAATCGGTGACGCGGAAATGAGATGCATTGCGGCGGACATCGCTGCTCTTCTGCTCCTCGCGCAGGGTGCGGCCGCGCTTGCGGCGTTCAGGGGAGAGGAGAGGTCCCACAGGTCGTTCACCTACAACTCCGAGTACTTCTTCCAGTCGAAATCCTTCTCCATACCCCCGTGGTGGGAAGCGGAATGGCGCGGGGGGGACACGGGGTACAGGATGGCGCTGGGAAGCATCAAGACCGACGAATTCTACCTGTTCCAGGAGGGGAAAATCGGCCGCAGGCTCGCGGACGCGATTGACGTCGCGTACAGGTTCCTGAACGAAGAGGACTACGATTCGCGGCATTGGAGGCACAACGTCTCGCTGGCGGCGCGCATTTCCAGGAATCTGAGCCTCAAGGCATTCACGGAGCTCTCGGCCGAGAAGGAGTGGATAGATCTCGGCGCCGAGGCGAAGCTTCTCGCGCCGGGCGTCGGCGAGGCGCGGGTTTCGCTGAACCTGGTGGACATGACGTACAACCTCAAGTCGGGCGGAGCGGGGAAATACCTCAGGCAGCCCTACGGAATAGAGGCGGGGGCCGCGGCGATTCCGGCCCGGGGAGTGGAGGTTTCCCTGTTCCTCGACCTCGATCTGCCGCTGAGGCTCGACGACAGGGTGTCCGGTTTCGAATTCGCGTTCTACCGCTACAGGGCCGGCGTAAGGGCCAAATGGGAGCCCGATCCCTATTGGGAGGTGCAGTTCGAGGCGTCCGGCGAGATTTGCGGCAAGAGGTGGGAGTTCGAGCCGTACACCTCGCCTGCCGATCCGCCCAATCCTGGAGAGGAGGCGATGAGCCGCGAGGCCATGAAGGCCGGCGTCGACGTATTAAGGAGGCTTGCGCTGGACGGGGAGGACTCGGTGAGCGCCGGGCTATGGTGGATTCAGCTGAGGGAGACGAGCGTCTTTCCGAACAACCACGTTTCGGACAACAGGCTCAAGAAGAGGGATTTCATCGCCTATCTCAAGGCGTGCGTCGACCTCGGCGGCGGTTTTTTCCTGTCTCCGGCGGTCTACGCGGGCCCGGTCATGCACGTGGAGCACTACGTGAACGACCCCTCGAGATGCAGCGTCCGCCGCGTCCCTCTGAACTCCAAGCTCACGATTGCCCTGGGCGTGAGATTCTCCAAGAGCGCGATTCTGCTCGGCGGAGCCTCTTTCGCGCTCGACCGGTTCGAGTTCGACGGAGGCCAGGCCGCCTTCGTCGTCGCTTTCTAGCTGCGGAGGGGGCCGGGGAACCGCCGTCCTGCCCCCGGCTCCGCATGGCAGGTGAAAATGGCATCGAAAAGGCTCCTGTTGCTCGACCACGCGATGCACCCGGACCTGTACCGCCCGGTCGGGCACTGGCTCAGGCACGTCCCGGCCGCGTTCGAGGTGACGGTCTGCGACTGGCGCGATCCGGTGCCGGACCCGCGGGCGTTCTCCCACGTCATAATAAGCGGGTCCGAGGACTCGATAATCGAGCCTGCGCCATGGGTGGAGGAAAGGCTCGGACTGATTAGGACGGCCGTCGAATCGGGCACGCCCCTGCTGGGCTCCTGCCACGGGCATCAGATGATTGCGCTGGCCCTGGGCGGGCCGGAGTGCGTGAGGAGGGCGGCGACGCCGGAGTTCGGGTGGGTGGAGCTCGACATCCGCGACGAGGGCGGGATATTCGAGGGCTCCGCCCGGCCCGCATGGACGTTCACCGCCCACTTCGACGAGGTCTTCCGCCTGTGGCCGGGCGCGAAAGCCCTGGCGCGGACGGAGAACTGCTCCGTGGCGGCCCTGCGGCTGGAAGAAGCCCCCGTTTTCGGGCTGCAGCCGCATCCCGAAATCGACGCGGAGGAGGGCGCGAGGCTCCTCCAGGGATTCGCGCCAATCTTCCCGGAGATGGCCCGACGGCCCTTTAGCCTTCCGCCGAGGGACAGCGGCCTGGCGGCGGACGTGATGAGGAACTTCCTGGCGCTCGGGCCGGGCGGCCGGCGATTGGCGTAGGCCGCGCCCGGCCGCGCTCCGAATCCCGGGCCGCCGGCGGCGCACCGGGCCCGGCCGTCGCGGTTTACAGGGGGGCGGGGCGGACTATAATATATCCGGCTGAAACGGCCCGGATTGCCGCCCGGATTTGGTGGAACCGATGCCTCCTGAGAGCGCTGAACAAAAGACGAACAAGAAGAACACCGAGGACGTCTCCTTCGCGCGGATTGCGCTCAAGAAGGGATATCTTTCGGACATCGAGGCGGACGACGCGTTCAAGACCCAGGAGGAAATGGACCGCAAGGGCATGGGGCGGAAGCCCATCGCGGACATACTCCTGGAGGCTGGGAAGCTCGACCACCCCAAGGTAAGGGAAGTCTACGCAATCCAGGGGAAGGAGGAGGGGTTCCCGCGAATCAAGGGGTACCGCATCGAGTCCAAGGTCGGATCGGGCGGGATGGGCACGGTCTACAAGGCGAGGCAGGAGAGCCTCGACAGGGCGGTGGCCATCAAGGTGCTCGACCCCCTGCTTTCGCGGGACAGGAAGTTCATAAGCCGCTTCCTGCGCGAAGCGCGGTCGGTGGCCAAGCTCAATCACGAGAACATCATAGTCGGAATAGACGTGGGCAGGACTCGGAGCGGCACGTACTTCTTCGTCATGGAGTACGTTGAGGGCCTCACGGTCTTCGACATCCTGCAGGAGGACGGCCCGATACCCGAGCGCAGGTCGCTCGAGATCTGCAGGCAGATAGGCACTGCGCTTGATCACGCCAACCGGCACAACCTCGTGCACAGGGACATCAAGCCGGACAACATCCTCATCACCGCGCAGGGCGTGGCCAAGCTGTGCGACCTGGGCCTGGCCAAGTCCACGTTCCCCAGCCACAGGCTCACGCAGGCGGGGTCGACGCACGGCACGCCGCATTACATGTCGCCCGAGCAGGCGCGCGGCCAGGAGAACATCGACACGAGGAGCGACATCTACTCGCTCGGTGCGACCCTCTACCACATGATCACGGGAGACGTGCCCTTCGACGGGCCCTCGGCGGCCGTGATACTGCTGAAGCACATCTCGGAGGACGCCACGCCGGCCAGGCGCCTGAACCCCGGGATTTCAGAGGCCACCCAGGACCTCCTGAACCGCATGATGGCGAAGAAGCCCGAGAACCGCCACCAGACCCCCGCCGACCTGGTCGCCGACATCGACCGCATACTCGCAGGCGGCATGCCCGCCGCGTGGAAGGCCCCGGATGCCCCCGGAACCGAGGAGCCTCAGCACGGCAGGACGCCTCTTCCAAGACCCGGGAACGAGGCGGCCACGCAGCTCTACTCCAGGGAGATGGCGGCCCAGAAGCGCGACCCGTTCGCCTATCTCGCATGGGGGGCCATGGCCGTGGTCCTGGCCGCTTTCGCCGCGGGAACCGCGATTGCCATAGCCAGGTCCCCGGCCGGCGCGGCTCGGCCGGACGGCGGGCAGACCAAAGCGGAACTCCCCGTGCCCGACCCGGTCCCCGCGCCTCCGTCGCCCAAATCCAGGGAGGAAGCCTCGGCGCGCGAGAACCTCGAATACGCCATGGGCTGGATTTCGGTCCACCCGCTGGAGCACGAGGAGCAGATTAGCAGGCTCATGGAATCGGTCGTCTGGCGCTACGGGGGCACGCTCGCCGCGCAGAAGGCGAAGGACCAGGTGCTCAAGGTGTGCGCCGCCGTCGACAGTAAGGTCGCCGATTCCGTCGGCGGCTTCGAAGGGGAGCTCGGCGCCATGGTGGCGAGGGGAGACCTGGGGTCGGCAATCCGGGGCCTGGACAGAATCGCCGACAGGTACTCCTTCGTGGACAGGTTCAGCCTGCTCGACAAGGTTCCCGCCCTGAAGGCGCTTTCCGCGCGCCGGTCCGAGTTCGAGGCCTCGGCCAGGAAACTGAGATCGGAACTCGAGTCGAAGGCGGCGGAGGCTGAGGCGAAGGGCGCCGACGCCGAGGCGGCCGACATCCTGGAGAAGGCCCGGGACCTTGGCCTGACCCCCGACCCTTCAGACAGGATTGCCGCGCTCCGCAGGAAGGTCGAGCAGGCGCGGGAGGGAGCGGAGAGGAAGGAGGCGTCGAGGCTGTCCAGGAAGTATCTCCTCGGATTCGTCTCGCCCGTGGCGGACGAGATTCGGTCGCGGGACTTCGACAAGGCCGCGGCCCGGTGCGGGGCGGCCCTCGGGGACGCCGATCTCAAGGAGCGCAAGGCGAGGGTCGAGGCGTTCGGCCAGGGGGTCCGAATCTGCAGGGACATATGGAACAGGGCCATGGCCGAGATGGAGAGGCTCAAGAACGAGTCGACGAACGTGCTTCTTTTCGTCCGCGACGCGAGGGAACCGAGCGGGAGGAGGGCCGTCAAGGGCTTCGCGAGGCCCGCAGGGCCCGGGAGCATCGCCGTCTTCACCTCGCCGAAGGCCGACGGATGGCTGGTCGAGGAGATTCGCTACGGCGACCTGGCGGTCCAGGAGATTCTGAACAGAGCCGGGCTGGAGACGTCCGGGCTCTCGGGCTCGGACGTGCTTTCCAGGAGCGTGTTCAGGGCGTTCGAAGGGGACGACGAGGGCGCAGTCCGCGACATGGAGGCCGCCCGGAGAATCGGCGAGAACCCGGATTCCTGGATCGCCGTCGCGTCCGACATGCGCACGGCGGTGGACGAGCTGGCGGCCGCAAGGGTGTACACGGAGGCGCTTGAGCGCTATGCGGGGTCGCAGTGGAGGGAGGCGGTGGACGCGTTCACCGGGCTCAAGGACAAGTACTCCGCCACGGCCTTCTTCAGGGAGTACGAGGAGGATTTCTCGCGTATGTTCGCGGAAGCGAGCCGGAGGCTCATCCTGAATCCCGACCTCGGGAGGATTTTCAGGGGAGAGCATTCGGCGCTGGCGGGCGGGTTCGCGATGTTCACCTACGATTTCCAGAGAATACTCAGGGAGAACCTGCAGATTCTCGTCTCGGACTGGAGGTCCACCGCTCAGCCGGGCTCATGGAAGGCCGCGGCGGATGGGCTCGAGGTGTCGGGGGCCGGCCTGGAGTGGATTGGCCGGATTGCAGGGGAGTTCGAACTGGACGCAAGAATCAGAATCGACCACGTCACCTCGTCGGTGGGGTTCCTGACGGTCGAAGGGGGCGGTCCGGGGCGCATTCTCGCGCTGAGCCTGAACGGAGGTGGGGGGGCGAGCTCAATCGAGGAGCGGACGCCGGGGCCGGGCGCGGCCAGGACAATCGCAGAGAACAAGGCGTCCGAGGTCCTTGCGGCGGGCCGGGAATACGTCGTGGGGGTTTCTCTTTCCGGCGGGACGATTTCGCTCTTCCTGGAGGGCAAGCCCGAGTGCTCGGCGGCTTTCGGCCGGGCCGGGAGCCTCAGAATCGCGCTCCGGGGCGGAGCCCAGGGGGTCACATTCCTCAGGGCGAGGATTAAATGCAAGCTTGAACCGGCGTGGGTCTTCGGACATAATAAGTGACCTTTTCCAGGGGCTGCGCGGCCGGGCGGCTCCGATTGCCATGCCGGAGCGGCAGACGTCGTTTTAGAGGTTCGTCACATGGCCTACATAGTGCCCGAAAACGGAGGCCAGCCGGTGGAAATACCGCCGGCCCCGGGCGAGGTCAGCATCGGCAGGTCGGACGAGAACACAATCCAAATCGAGGATGTGAAGTCGTCGCGGAAGCACTGCAGCATCTTCCAGGAGAACGGGAGCTTCAAGCTCAAGGACAACGAGTCCAGGAACGGGACGCTCCTCAACGGGCAGCCCGCCAAGCTGGCCGATCTCAAGGCCGGCGACGTCATCGTCATCGGGACGACGAGTTTCACGTTCAAGACCGACGCGGCCGTCCCGGCGCCCCAGGAGGTCGAAATCGAGGACGTCGCCGCTCCCAGCCGGGAGAAGTGGGTCCTCGTCCGAATCGACGAAGACGGCAAGGAAGATGTCTTCGAGCTGGGCGAAAAGGCCACGATAGGCAGGAAACCGACCAACAACATACAGATAAAGGACACCAAGGCTTCCGGCGTCAACACGGAGATAGTCCGCGAGGGGCCGGGCTACACCGTCAAGGACCTGAACAGCACCAACGGGACGAGGGTCGACGGCAAGCTCCTCTCGGAACCGGTCGGCCTCTACCACGGGTCC